>NZ_JAFEVH010000002.1:0-71016 GCF_048054155.1 Wolbachia endosymbiont of Nasonia giraulti | reverse complement strand
TGTTATATCCATGGCAGTTACTGACCTTCATTTTAGTTGGCATATTTTTCTTTCGTAGGTTAAATGCCTGTTTTATAGTGAATTTCGTCAGTAACTTCCAGTTCTTTTTATCTGAGCTATGCAACAAAGCCCACTGGAATCCAGTCTTTCTTACCAACAAAAACTTAGAATAACTTTTGTTCTTAAAAAATTTCTAGATTCCAGACTCATGTTTCAATGTTAAACAAGGTACAATAGAATTGAGTAGGGTAATTTCTAGGGAATTATTATATTCTAGAAAAAGTAAAATGTCATCCAGATAGACTAATATACAAGGTAAGCTGAATGTCTATAAGGAAAAACAGCAAGGCTTTTAGGATTTGCTATAAATCGCATCAGGAGCTCAAGAGTACAGCTTACAATTACAGATAGGTATAGTTGAGTTTAAAGTAACTACATCAATTTACTACAATTTTCAAACCTATAAGCTGCTATGCAACAAAGCCCTGTGTGGGTATAATTTTGACAGGATACAAAGCTTAATGGAGAAAGTTACGAACATCAGTGAAAAACATGGCAATTTTATTCTCATTTGCAGCTGCTATCACGTCTTGATCTTTCAATGAGCCACCTGGCTGAATTATAGCTGTAATTCCATGCTTTGCACTCTCTACTATACTATCTGGAAATGGAAAAAATGCATCTGAAGCAAGCGCTGCGCCTTTACATTTTTCACCTGCTTTTTTTACTGCAATATTCACACTATCTATTCTGCTTGTTTGTCCTGCACCGATGCCAATAGCACAACCGTCTTTTGCTATCACTATTGCGTTGGATTTCACATGTTTACATATTTTCCAAGCAAAAATAAGATCTTCCTTCTCTTTTTTTGTTGTAGTGCATTCTGTCACTCGGTTTATTTCTTCTACTTTTACTGTATGGTTATTATTTTCTTGCACTAAGAACCCGCCAACAACATTTTTGATTTGATATTTTGCATTTTGCTGAAGAGATTGATGAATAATCACTCTTAAATTTTTCTTTTTTTGTAAAATTTTTAGCGCCTCATTGTTTACCGATGGTGCTATCACCACTTCCAAAAATATCTCGTTTAATTTCTCTGCTAGCTTTAAATCTATCTCCCGATTGAAAGCAACTATTCCACCAAAACTGCTTATTTCATCACATGATAGAGCTTTTTCATATGCTTTTAAAGCACTATCACTAACAGCAGCGCCACATGGATTATTGTGCTTTATTATCAC
The DNA here is from genome assembly GCF_048054155.1 of Wolbachia endosymbiont of Nasonia giraulti. Classification (NCBI taxonomy): domain Bacteria; kingdom Pseudomonadati; phylum Pseudomonadota; class Alphaproteobacteria; order Rickettsiales; family Anaplasmataceae; genus Wolbachia; species Wolbachia endosymbiont of Nasonia giraulti. Next base: position 69,772 of record NZ_JAFEVH010000002.1, on the reverse strand, counting down.
TGCTGCAGGTTCTTGAAACTCAGAAATTATGTTAAGTGCAGACTCTATGTCGACTATATTATTATAGCTCAACTCTTTTCCATGTATTTTCTCCAGTGGATACTTGCTAAATTGATTGCTATAAAATGCAGCTTTTTGATGAGGATTTTCACCATACCTGAGTCCTTGTGCTTTACATCCATATAAAGTAAAAAACTCTGGTAACTCATTGCTTTTACCCTGTGATAAAAACCAATTGTAAATATTAGAATCATACTGTGCAGTCAGAGCAAATGCTTTAGTTGCTAGATGTTTTCTATATTCTAATGTTGTCTGATTGTTATTTTTGATCATCTCAGCTTTCAGTGTTTCGTAATCTTGAATGCTAGAAATCACTGAAGTGAAATGAAAGTTTTTTGCTGTAGCTCTAATTAATGCTACTCCACCTATATCTATTTGTTCTATGATTTGCTTCTCACTTGAGTTGCTATTAACCGTTTTCCAAAATGGATATAAGTTAGTTATAAGCAGATCTATCGGCTTAATTTCTAGATTCTGCATTTCCTTTTCGTGCCTTTTTCGATCACAGAGTATTCCTCCATGAATTTTAGGATGTAAAGTTTTCACTCTGCCATCTAGTATTTCTGGAAATTGTGTGTAATCTGAAACTTCTTGCGTTTTTATTCCCGCACCTGATAGCACTTTATAAGTATTCCCTGTTGAGAGAATTTCTATTTGTTGCTGCATCAAAAACGATGCAAGTTCAATTATATTTGTCTTATCGTATACTGATATTAAAGCTCTTTTAATTTTCATATGGAAGGTTTCTTAAGATTATATCTAAGAAAAGAAAATTTGTCTATATATAGCTACTACGTCATACCGCCACGTTATCCACAACTGTACGAACATTGTGATACAAGAGACCAAGAAAGATGTCATCCCAGTGCCCAGACACTGGGATCCAGAAAACTTCACTTTAAATGAACACACCAGGTGGCTGTACAATAGAAACTGGATTCCAGTGTCAAGCACTGGAATGACACCATCTACTACTCAAATTACCTGCAAATTGCAATGTTCGTACACCAAAACGCGTTATCTTGTTGTAGATTCCGCTAACAAGCAGCGGAATACCAAATTGTAGAAGTTGCTTTAGCTCTTCTCACCCTCCCTTCAAAGTAGTCTATTCTATAAATTTTTTTGTTAAACTTGATTTTAAGCCACGAACAAAATCTTTAATATCGCAAGGATTTCTTCCTTCCATTTGTACAACTTTAGGAATTAAAGTACCACCTTTTAAACTTATATGCATATTATCATTAATGATTTCACCTTGTCCTGAAGTGAAGGCTTCAAATTCAGCATCAAGTATCTTGATACGTTTATTCTCTACCTTAATGAATGCTTTTGGATAAAATGCTTTAACCTTTCTATAAGCAATTTCACAGGCGTCACTTGCGTAAATTTTATAGTCTTTTACTTTGTCAGCATAGCACGCATCGTTATCGCTCTGTTTTAAGGGAACTTGCTTTTCAATTTCGTTTAGTACTTTCAGCAGTAAATCACTACCTAATTCAGACAATTTATCATACAACGTCTTATAATTATCGCTTTTTTCAATAAGAAATTTTTTCTGTTTTAAAATAGGGCCAGAATCTAATCCTTCATCTAGCTGCATAATGCTAACTCCGGTTTCTTGATCTCCGGCTAAAATTGTGTGCTGTATCGGAGCTGCACCGCGCCACCTAGGCAGCAATGATGGATGAATATTAATACAACCATATTTGGGAATATTTAAAATTTCTTTTGGAAGTATCAATCCATACGCAGCAACAACTGCAACGTCTGGCTTAAAATTTCCAAACTTTTCTTGCTCTATCGAAGATTTTAAAGAGGTAGGAGTACATACCTCTATGTCACTTTTTTCAGCAACGATGTGTACTGGCGATTTTGTTAACCTCTGCCCACGTCCAGAAGGTTTTGGAGCTTTGGTATATACTGCTACTATTTCACTCTGTAATTTCAATAGTAAGTTTAACGCACCAACAGCAAACCCCGGTGACCCCATGAAAATAATTCTCATGTTTTCAGGTGTGTTTGCTTTAGGAATTTTCTGCTAACTTACTATTTACAGTTTCTATTAATTTAGCAAAATCATCCTTATGATTAACAGCCATCTCAGCAAGAATTTTTCTATTCAAATCAACTCCAACAAGTTTAAGACCATGCATAAACCTACCATAAGTAAGTCCATGTTCTCTTGCCGCTGCATTAATACGTATTATCCACAAACCACGAAAATCACGCTTGCGATTTCTTCTGTCTCTATAAGCATACTGTAGTGCTTTTTCAACCCTTTGTAATGCAATTCTATAACAATTCTTTGCCCGTCCTCTATAACCCTTTGCTAATTTTAATACCTTTTTATGACGAGCATGAGTAGCGACTCCACGCTTTATCCGAGCCATTTTTATCTTACCTCCATTTTATTAAATACCATAAGGCATATAAAGTTTAACTATACGCGAGTCAGATTTATTGAGAATCGTTGTACCGCGTTGATTACGAATATTAGATTTACTTCTCTTTACCATGCCATGTCTCTTACCTGACTGAGTAGAGATGACTTTACCCTTAGCTGTAAGGTGAAAGCGCTTTTTGACAGAAGATTTGGTTTTTAATTTTATTTTCGTCATATTCTAAACAAATTTACAAACACCACTATTTAGTTCTTTATTAGTAATTAAGTATGAGTATAGATAATTTTATTAAAGAATCAAATTAAAATTGTATTTTAAAGCAGCTTGAATGTAATCACACCCAGTATATGTGTTATACCTTCTTCATTCCCAATTGGTAGCAATACTTGCCTTATTTTAACACTTTCACTTTCTTCCTCTTCGTTAATTGAGCATTTACTCTCTATTACAGTCTCAAGTTTATCAATAACTGCATCTATTTTATATAACCGCAAAAATGGTGCATCAATTGCATACTTATCATCGATGTACATCTTTTTTTCAAAACCATAGAATTCAATAGCTTTTTCTCCTGCATTTTCACAAATATAACCTCGATCTTTAACTTCAATGATAAAACAATGCTGCCATGACTCCATGATTTCTGCAGTGTCTATTTCATGTCTTTCTGGCCATTCTCTATCTGATCCTTTTATATCACTCCAATGTTGAGTAACTATATTCACTATTCTTCTTTCTTTGCCTGCATAATTTTCCATTCGAAATTCCACATATAAAACACAGATATGAGGTAAATTTATCGTGAATGTATTGATTTTTTCTTACTAAAGGATGTAGATTATTGAAAATTCTCATCCTGTTTACACAACAGGTAATGATAAATTAAGTATAATAATTAGAGCATAAAAATTATTAAATGAGGAAACTGTAAAAAAATAACAAAAAAATTCTATTTTTGCAATATTTTGACTAAATAATACTATTACCTCTACTTTCTAAGGTTATTGCACTTAATAAATTACTAGATGAAGTTTCTTCCTTAGAACTACTATGGCTTTTATTTTTTCTATTATAAAACCAACATTTAAATGGTACAGCTGCTGCGATAGCTGCTAACAAGACTACTCCCATTGCTAACATATCTACTGTTAACACTCCCATATTTTCCTTATTTGATCGAGATGTTTCCAATAATTTAAATCTTCTCAAGTTCCTATCATGAATCATAGGATTACCCAAAATATTTGTCGTATTTTTAACATTTCCTATATTTTGAATTGTAATTCCATTACTAGCGTTTGATTTTTTCATTTCTTCCATTACTTGTTTTAAGTTTGGTAGTTCTGTTGTTGTACTTTCAATATCAACAGCTTCCAGCTTTTGCAAATTCTCATTACTCAAAAACTCTTTGAGATACTTTTCATAAAACTCTTTGGCATTATATCTTTTATAACTTCGTATTCTTCCACTCTTGAGGTCAGAAACAATATCATCAATCATCACTTTTGGATTTTCTGCATGCACTATTTCTCCTTCAGCAACAAGAATACGATAAGATGTATCGTCAAGCATACATACATACTTAAGTTTTAAATCACCTCCTCCCAATAGAAAATATATTGTTCTGTTTTGTTCTACATCTCGCAATTCTGATTCAATACTAATCCATCTATTCCTTTTTTCCCTATTGATTGATCTTTTTTTTCCTACAGTATTTTTAAATCTTCTTGACATATATGACCCCCAAGCTGACCAATATTTCCTTATGTATAAAAGATAAATTATTTAAGTCCACATCTTTTCACTAAGATTTTTATATTTTTATTATACTAAATAATACATATATTAATATCTGAATTTCTCATTGCAATTTATTATACCTTAGTAAAAATGATATAAAATTAGAGAAAGAATTATAAATTTTGTGTAAGACAGGAAAATTTCTTCTCCTTTGGTCCCAGAGCATATAAGTGCTGTAAGCGCTAAGTTGATGGCACTGTTGTGCCATCAAACTCTGGAATTTTACTCAACACTAATCTGAGAAGATAGATGTGCTACCGATGTAGCATTGCTGAGCAAAGATTCTATTTCTGATGTAGATCCGGAATGCTCAAGTTGAGTTTGTTCAGGAAGGTTTTTCATAGCTTTTTCAACATCGTAGCTACCTTCCCTATTTTTTCTATGCCATACAAAGTATCCTAATCCTGCAAAAGCTACTGCTAGCACTCCACCCAATATACCACCAGCAATCCCTGCTATTCCTATATACTGTCCTCCATTTATTTCGGGTAATTTAGGCCCTTCCACATCTGTGCTATTAAATATAGAATGATCTAATACTTCTTGTGAATTACTATCAAAACGGGAAACACTACTTATACCTTCAGGTGTAATTCCATAACTAGCGTTTGACTCTTCTATTTCATTTATTACGTCATTAATCTCTTTAGTAGTTACTTTGCTTGATGCAAAATCGAATTCTTGTTTTGTTAAAGAAGCTGATTCGATAGTTACACCTTCCTTCATCTGATAATCAATTTCTTCAGTAGTAGATCCTCTCAATTGGCTATTTTCATCAGTTCTTTCTTTTAGCTTTTTTGAACTATCCTTACCCAATTCATCTACAAGGTTTTGTAGATATATTTTCTTAAATTCTCTATAACTATATTCTTTACCTTTTTCTATTTCTCCACTCTTAAGACCTAAAATAATTCTATCTATTGTCGATTCACGAATTGCTTGAGGAATGTCTATTGAATTTACTATTCCTGTAACCAAGCCTATCTCAGCTGCTCTAGAAGATATAGAGAGGTCTTTTACTGTTAAATTCTCTCCTTTAATTAAAAATTCTACCCTTCTGTTTTGTTTTATACTTTCCAAGTCAGATACAATTCTAATTGTTGGACCATCCATCTCCTGCTTATTTGTTGTTTCTCTCTTTCGCATGCTATTCTTAGTGTTTTGGAATTTTTTTGGCATTTCACACTCCTTAAATTAATTAATAAAAGTATTATTTGAATTAACAAATACTTCTCTATGTTAGTGGATAAAATATTTAAACCTATATCTTTTTATTAAAATTTTTATGTAAAAGTTACTTTTATTATACTAAGTAATATATATATTAATATTTAGATTGATAAATTGATTTTACTTCTGTTACAACTTATTATGCATAGATAACCTCAGTAAAAACGATGAAGCTAAACGAAATTAGAGAAAGATTTATAAAATTTTTTGTAAATAATAATCATGAGCAAGTTCCTTCTTCTCCTTTGATTCCAGAGAACGATCCAACACTCATGTTTACAAATGCTGGTATGGTACAGTTCAAAAACATCTTTACCGGCACGCAAAAAACTGAAATGAAACGTGCCGTCTCAAGTCAAAAGTGTCTCAGAGCAGGTGGTAAACACAATGATCTTGAAAATGTTGGCTATACATCTCGGCATCACACATTTTTTGAAATGCTCGGAAATTTTAGCTTTGGTGATTACTTTAAAGAAACTGCGATAGAATTTGCGTGGAAATTTATTACTGAAGAATTGTCTCTTGATAAAAACAGACTATCCATAACTGTTTACCACACTGATGATGAAGCATATGAAATTTGGCGTAAGATAAGTGGCTTTTCAGATGATAAAATCATAAGAATTACAACAGATGATAACTTTTGGAGCATGGGCAATACTGGTCCATGTGGCCCATGTTCTGAAATCTTTTACGATCATGCAAATCAGGATTTGCATGAAGACGACAGAATTGTTGAAATTTGGAACCTGGTGTTCATGGAATTTAATAAAGATGAAGAAGGTAATTTACAAAAATTACCAAAAAAATGCATCGATACCGGAATGGGCCTTGAAAGAATAGCAGCTGTTATGCAGAACGTTCATGATAACTATGATATTGACCTATTTTCTGCTCTGGTAAGTAAATCGCAAGAGTACTGTGGAAATACGGAAAATAAAGTAGCTCATAAGATTATTGCAGATCACCTTCGTGCAGCTGCATTTCTCATCGCAGAAGGAGTACTTCCTGGAAATGAAGGAAGAAATTATGTACTACGCAGATTGATCAGGAGAGCAGTACGTTATATCCATCTACTTGGATATAATGATTCTCTATTGAACCTTGTTTTTCCTGCACTCATAGATGGCACAAGTTTGGCTTACATGGGAGATGCTTATCCAGAGCTAATCAGAGCTAAAAGCTTAATAGAAACAACGTTAAAATCAGAGGAAGAAAACTTTAAAGACACTTTAATGAAAGGCATTAATCTCTTGGACAAATTCACTACAGATTTAAAATCAGGTGACACTCTATCTGGAGAATCAGCATTCAAACTATATGACACTTATGGATTTCCTTTGGATATCACACTTGATATTTTGAAAGAAAGGAAAATAAATTTTGACCAAAAAGGTTTTGATAATGCAATGAAAGAGCAAAAAGAAAGAGCACGTGCTAATTGGACTGGATCTGGTGAAAAGTCTGTTGAACAAGTATGGTTTAATTTAATCGATCAGTTTGGCAAAACGGAATTTGTTGGTTATGAACGTGATGAAGTAAAGGATGCAACAGTACTCGCAATAATTTCCTCTAAAAATGAAGTAATTGATTCTGCAAAAGAAGGAGAAAAGATAACTATTATACTTGATAAAACACCTTTTTATGGAGAGTCAGGTGGACAAGTGGGAGATATTGGAAATCTTATACAGTCTGATGGAAGTATGGTAACAGTCGAAAATACCAACAAGATTAATGACTTGTATTTGCACAGGTGCGTCGGCTCAATTTGTAAAGGTAACACAGTTACAGCTAGTATTAACAAAAAAAGAAGACAAGACTTAAGAAGAAATCATTCAGCTACACATCTTCTACACTTTGCACTCAGAAAAATCTTAGGTGATCACGTTACTCAAAAAGGTTCTCTAGTCGCACCAAATAGACTAAGATTTGACTTTAGTCACAATAAGCCAGTCACTCAGGATCAGCTGTCTTCAGTAGAAGATATAGTAAACTCTCTAATCAGAGAAAATCTTTCTACGTCCACAAAAGTTCAAGGTATGGATGAGGCAATAGACGAAGGAGCGATGGCCTTATTTGGTGAAAAATATGGTGATAATGTTAGGGTTGTAAAAATTGGAGATTCAAAAGAATTATGTGGTGGTACACACGTGGAGCGTACCGGAGAAATTGGTTTGTTTAAGATAGCAGCAGAATGTTCCATTGCATCTCGAGTAAGAAGAATTGAAGCTTTAACCGGTCAAGAAGCAATTAATTATGTACGCAATAACGAAATTAGCTTAAAAAAAGTTGCAGAATGCGTAAAAGCACCAGTAAATGAAATAATAAGTCGACTCAGTATTTTAAGCCAGGAGCGCAAAGAATTTGAAGTCAAAATAAAAAATCTTTATAAAAAGCTTATCAGTGCAGAAGCTGTAAAAAGTACCGAAATAAATGGAATAAATTTCGTAAGCCACACTTTCAATAACGTTCCAGGAAGTATAATAAGGGAATTTGCTCTACAGCAACAAAAACCGAAAACTGTAATAGCCTTCATGGTAACAGAAAAGGATAAAACAGTTTTGATTGTCAAAGTAAGTAAAGATTTAACTAATAAGATCAATGCAAAAGAGCTAGTATCTACTGTAACCAGAAGGGATTGCGGTGGAAATGCCGAACTTGCCCAAACAGGCTGTGATAACAATAAAATAGATGATGCCATTACAGCAATCCATAGCAAAATAACATTTTGCAAAAACTAATACACCCTACTACCTCGGTATCTTTTAACCGTGAACGGAATCGTCAAGGTATTATGCAAATAGGGGTAGAGAAGACTTAACTGTCAAATGAGCATATCAGGTAATAAGAACTGGATTACAGCTCCATGCTCTGGAATGATATCTAGGTTTAAAGTCTACATAAAAATCATTTACAATCTACGTTCAATATGATAAGTTAAAAACAGTTTATTCCTCGGTAGCTCAGTGGTAGAGCAGTTGGCTGTTAACCAATTGGTCGCTGGTTCGAATCCGGCCCGGGGAGCATTGTTTTATACAATCTGCACATTTCATTTTTAGCCCAGAATTCACTAACTTTTCTCTGTCTCTTAAACAGACAAAACTGTGGAGTTATATAGCTTTAAAACCTTTACTTTCAAAATGCAAAGATGCCTGTACCTCACTTAGCTTACTACCTGATTCTTCCCCTATTTTTCTTTTATTACACTTACTTTGCAGTGAAGGCAGGACATTTTTAGGGAACGTGCTATCAATATAACAATAATTAAAAATAATTGAAGTAAGACGCACCAAATTTCCACTCGCCAAAGTCTGTGAACCTCTGTAATTAATGCTGTTATCATATACTTTAAGTGTAATAAGATTTATAAGATTCCCACTCGCTAAAGCCTCTGCACCTTTGTCACTGATTTCATTCCATCCTAAACTAAGCAACGTAAGATTTGTGAGATTTCCACTCGCTAAAGCTTTTGCCCCCCTATCGCCAATTTTATTATCATATAATTTAAGCTCAGTAAGACTTGTAAGATTTCCACTTGCTAAAGCCTCTACACCTTCATCACCAATTTCGTTTCCTCCTAAATCAAGCGAAGTAAGATTTATAAGATTCCCGCTTGCTAAAATCTTTGCACCTTCTGTACCAACATAACTGCAACTTAGATCAAGTGAAGTAAGATGAGAAAGCTGAGCTAATTCTTTTATAACCTCATAATTAATTTTTGAACATCGTAAAATAAGTCTTGTAATGTTTGTATTGCTTTTTAAAAAGTTTACTAATCTATCAACATTAATCATAGCACCTGATGTTGCTAAAGTATTATCCTTTACATATTGGCTATAACTCATTTGACCTCACTATTAAAGCTATGCAAGTGTTTTAGTAAACACTTCAGCAACTGTCAATCACTTTAATAAAATATTTTATGAAAAAACTCATATACCATTGCCTCTACGCAGCTTTTTCTATCTCCTACTTTAACACAAAAGTTGTGAGAAGAGTTTATTTTTGGTATCATCGGGGGTTTTCGATGTTAATTTTTATATGAACTTTAAATCAGTCGTTTTATGTATACTAGATGGCTGGGGCAATGGAATAGAAAATAGTAAATACAACGCTATTAGCAATGCAAATCTCCCTTGTTGGCAACATATTAACTCTAATTATCCAAAGTGCAGTTTATCTGCCTGTGGAACTGATGTTGGATTACCAGAAGGCCAAATAGGCAATTCAGAAGTTGGCCATATGAATATTGGCAGTGGTAGAGTGGTAATGCAAAGCCTTCAGCGTATTAATCAAGAAATCGAAACGATAGAAAATAATGCAAATCTACAGAATTTTATTAATGATCTAAAAAGTAAGAATGGCATATGCCATATAATGGGATTGATATCAGATGGCGGTGTTCATTCGCATCAAAAGCACATTTCAGCTTTAGCAAACAAGATATCACAGCGCGGAATTAAAGTTGTAATACACGCATTTTTAGATGGCAGAGACACACTGCCAAATTCAGGGAAAAGATGCATTCAAGAATTTACAGAAAGCATAAAGGAAAATGATATAAGAATCTCCACTATCTCTGGGCGTTATTATGCTATGGACCGTGATAATAGGTGGGAAAGAACAATTGAAGCTTATGAAGCCATCGCATTTGCAAAGGCGCCTCGTTATGATGATGCAGTATCGCTCATTGATGAAAATTATCAAAATAATATAACCGATGAATTTATCAGGCCCGCAGTAATAGGTGATTATCAAGGTATAAAACCAGAAGATGGACTACTACTGGCTAACTTTCGTGCTGATCGAATGATACAATTGGCAAGTATTTTGCTAGGCAAAACAGATTACGCTAAGGTAGCAAAATTTTCTTCAATTCTAAGTATGATGCAATACAAAGCGGATTTAAAAATCCCTTATCTCTTTCCTCCTGAATCTTTTGCCAACACTTTGGGACAGATAATAGAAGACAATAAATTACGGCAACTGCGCATTGCTGAAACTGAGAAATACGCGCATGTGACTTTCTTTTTTAATTGCGGAAGAGAAGAACCTTTTTCCGGTGAAGAAAGAATACTAATTCCTTCACCAAAAGTTAAAACTTATGATTTGCAGCCTGAAATGTCAGCCTTTGAGCTCACAGAAGAGCTTGTAAAAAAAATTCATTCTCAAGAATTTGCGCTGATAGTTGTAAACTATGCTAACCCTGATATGGTAGGACACACAGGTAATATAAAAGCGGCTGAGCAAGCAGTACTCGCTGTAGATGATTGCCTTGCAAGAGTGCTGAGTACTGCTGAACAAGTTGGTAACACCGCACTCATTATTACAGCAGACCATGGCAATGTAGAATGTATGTTCGATGAAGAAAATAACACGCCTCACACAGCACACACTCTAAATAAAGTTCCATTCATTGTATCTTGTAATAATCTAAAACTAAGAGATGGAAAATTATCTGATATTGCCCCCACTATTTTACAGCTACTTGGACTCAAAAAGCCAAATGAAATGACAGGTAGTTCGTTGATTGTATAATTTTTCGTATTACTCTCTATTCACAACTGTTGTAGTTTGAGACACCGGAAGGGTGCTATTCAAACAGCCCCTTGTCGTTTAGGTAGCCCATTCGGTGTCATCTCAGTGCTTGACACTGGCTTCTTGATTCCTGGACTCCAGCGTCACGCGCTGATCATCTTTGTTCATCTAAAAAGTAGCAGATTTATGACGGCAGTGCCCAGAGGTGTAATTCAGTAGCACCTTGTCGTTCCAGTAGCTCTTTCGGTATTATCCAAGTAGCCTATTCGGTGTCATCCCAGTGCTTGACACTGGGATCCAGGAATTTTATTAAATTTACGAGTATAAAAGTAGCTGCTTTATGTTAAATACAACGTTTTGATGATTATGAAAAACCAGTGTCAAGCACTGGAATGACATCTTCCTACAGATAATGTTCGTACAGTTGTGCGTCAGCTATTTGAATGACATCAAATAGACGTGCTTGAATTTAACCCAACTTTTAAATTTTTCGCTGTTAGTACTAATGATTCATCAAAGAAGCTATTAATATCACTAATACTAACTATGCTTTTTGTACTGATGGATTTATCAATTCTTTTAACTAAATTGGATAGAACTTTATTAGGCCCAATTTCAACGAATTTATTAGTGCCACGGCTTGTCATATGTAAAATCATTTCTCTCCACCTCACTCTGCTTATGACTTGCTTAGCGAGCAAAGCTCTTATGATCTCTGGATCACTTTCTTCCTTAGCTGTAACGTTTGATACAAAAGGAATCGAAGGGCGAGTTATGTTGATGCTTTTTAAAAATTCCAGAAGTTTTTCATCAGCAGGTTTCATAAAAGATGAATGAAAAGACCCACTAACTTGTAATTTTATCATTTTCTTGACACTTGAGTTTTTGAATAAATCAGGTAAGACCTCAAGAGCCTCTGCAGTACCACTCACCACTACCTGTCCACCACCATTATCGTTTGCAATTTCACAATCAATTTGAGCTGATTTTAATATACCTTCTACTTCACTTATTTCTGCTCCAAGTAGAGCAAACATTCCACCTTTGCATTTTAGTGAAGCTTCATGCATTGCTTCGCTACGAACTTTTAGCAACTTGACTGCAGACTCAAGCGTCAATGCTCCTGCAGCACATAGCGCTGCGTACTCGCCAACTGAATGCCCACAAACATACTGAACGCTGTAAAGAGATTCACCAAATACGTGCTTCATAACACGTAGCGTTGCAATTGACACTGCCATTATAGCTGGCTGAGCGTTTTCCGTGATGGTTAATTTCTCAATAGGGCCATTGAAAATCAAATGAGACAGCTTTCTACCCAATATGTCATCTACTTCATCAAATACGTTCCTTGCAACTGAAAATTCATCATATAAGCTCTTTCCCATTCCTACAAATTGGGAGCCCTGACCAGGAAAAGCAAAAATCATAAAAAATTTTTCATTCTTCATTGAGAATACTACTTTATTTATTTTTTGTCAATATTTCACAATAATGATTGACCAAATGAACCAGATTCACTAAAATCTTAGCTGGTAAGAAATTTGTAAGAACAATGGCAGAAATCGATTATCACAAAGTTACTATAGTTATGACAGATGGTCAAGAGTTTGAAACTTATTCCACTTATGGAAAAGAAGGTCAAAGAATAAAGCTTGATAGAGATCCTCTTACTCATCCTGCATGGACTGGAAGTTTGACAAGCGGTTCAGGGGAGAAGGATAGTAAAATAGCTAAGTTTAATGATAAATACGGGAGTCTTTTTTAGTTCCTTCCCTCTTTAATTTAACATGTATAAATATAAAAATGTAGGCTATATTGCTTCTTTGCTACCCAAGTCTCAGGAAGTATCTAAACTACTACAGAAACTCAATTTTATCAATATAACAGAAGAAAGTAAGTCTGAAGTTGATTTGCTGATAGTTGTTGGTGGTGATGGTTTTATGCTACGCACCCTGCACGACTACGTCATAGGAAATAAAGATACACATGTGTATGGAATAAATACCGGTAATGTCGGGTTTTTAATGAATAAATGCTTTGAAGATCTAATTGATCATATAGAACATGCAGTTCCTACTCAGCTAACTTTACTAAAAATGGAAGCCACAGACATAAGTGGCAAAAAACACCGTTACATCGCAGTAAATGAAGTGTATGTCTTTAGAAATGCAAATCAAATAGTGGAGATGAATATTACCATTAATGATAAGCTAAAAGTAGAAAAATTCAGAGGAGATGGAATTATATTGTCTACTCCCACAGGCAGCACTGCATATAACTTCTCTGCCGGTGGGCCAATATTACCACTTAATTCAAATTTATTTGCACTTACTTCCATAAATAGTTACTACCCAAGGCGTTGGAATGGAGCTCTAATCTCAAATGATACAATAGTGCAAATTGATATCAACGACGTGGAAAATCGTCCAGCACTTGTAGTATCAGATTACAAGGAATTTCCTGATATATCGCAGATAAAAATGCAGAAAGATCACGAAAACACAGTCACTCTGCTTTTTGATAAAGATTGCTCATTAGACGAGAGGATTTTTGATAAGCAATTTTTATACTAAATTCTTCATATTTATCTTTAAATTAGTATTTACCATATCTTAGTAAATACAGAGTAATTAATGTAACATTGTAATTAATTTTGGAGCAAATATGCCTGGGAATGAACAAAACGTCACACTGCTTTCTCATACAGCAGTGAATGAAAATGGTGCAGCAACTTCACCAATACCAACTCCCAGAACAAGTACTCCAAAACAAAATGGCAAAAATACATTACCACCTGAAAAAGTAGAGAAAATTATCTCAAATATACCTGCAAGCAATAGCGCACTATTAATATTTGATTTTAATCAAACAATTGTCGAGAGTCCCATTTGCAATCAATTTGCATCCAAAAATTATAGTGATTATGGTTCTGGCAAAGAAAATGCAGTAACTGACGAAAAAATAAAAGAATTTTTACAAAACTCAGGAATTAAAAATAAAGAAAAGTTAAAGTCTGTATTACAATCTGCACTTTCAAGCGGAGTAGAAGTTGCCGTTGTATCAACTACATACCCCAAAGCAGTAGAGTATGTAGTAAAAAATCATTTAGGCTTAGCAGAAGATCAGGCACAAAGTATCAAAATATTTGAAGGAGTAACTAAGCGTCAAACCTCACGAATTGCAGATCCAGCAAAAACAACTGAGCCTCAAGATCCACAAATTGGAAAACATCTATGTGTTTTATATCTTTTAAAAGCATATAAGAAAGATAAAGGTATGTTACCACAAAAAGCAATGTTAGTTGATGGTAATATGCGGAACACTAATCCTGTTGATGACTTTTGTAGAAACATAAAGGAATTACTAGAAAAAGATATGAATAGTCTCTTAGAAAATATAGATCAAGAAATAGCAGAAGTTGATATCAGTGAAGCAGAATTAGAAAATATCACATTTAAAGGGATTAACGTATCTGGTGAACAAACAACAGACAAAGCAGCGGATGGTGATTATTTAGATGAAGTAGGAGTTTGGATGACAGATGATTCAACTGATGTTATCATGTCAACAACACCATCTTTAGAAAGATCGTCTAGTAGCGGATCAGCTGACAGTAAACCAGAAAAACCTGCTTATGCAGTTATAGATAAAAGTAAAAAAACTCCTGATAATCAAACAGATAGTCAACATCCAACTCTAAGCAGATCAGTTTCACAAGAAACGGAATTTAATGAACCTTGTAATAGGAATGAAAGTGAAAAAAAACCTTTTGAAAATCTCAGTCAGCATAGCGATACACCTTCAACTTCTCCGCCATCATACACGAGCAGAAGTAGTTCTCAAGAGTCTTCGCCTACAGATAGGGAGTTTAAACTGCAAAAAAACAGATTCTGGCCCAAAGCGCAGTATGCTATGGAGCAGAAAGGCGTTGTAATTTTTGGTGCGGCCACTATCGTGCTTGGCACATCTACAGCTTTAGCGTATTTACAAGATAAAGCAAAATTTATTACGTTCTTTACAAACAGTCCGCTCTATACCGTCGTACCGATCATTGCAGTTGCTTCATTGCTCGCAATTAGCCCAATGCTGCTTGGAATAAAACAGTTTGTAAATACCAAAGAATATCAAACTCAAGTAAAAAATGCAGATGAAGTTTTAGATAATGTTTTGATGAACCAGCCAGAAGGTAAAGTTATAAAGTCTGTAAGGCTGGAATATAGCAATGGCACTCATTCAAATTTTGTACTCAATGCTTGGGAATCTAAAAAAGGCTTCGTCAATATTGATGAGAAAGTAATCAGTAAAACTAATAAAATAGAGTCTGTAATTAATAATAGGCCACTATTTACTGCATTATTAACTGGTGTAGTTGCTGCAAATATAGCGCTCCCTTTATTGCTGTATATGGAAGGTGGTGTTAATAATATACAAAAATTTTACCAGAATCCTTTGACCAATCACATAAAATTATTACCACTTACAGGCTTAGGTATAGTTGCATTATTAGCTGTGTATCTTGGCGTGCATTACTATAGAAAAACAAATTGCACTAATCTTGTATATTCTGAAGAAACGATTGATCCTAAAAATGTTAATGGGAAATTCATTGAGGAAATAAAACGAGAAAGAACAAACGTTCTTGGAGAAAATCATAGCAAAGACGCTAAACGCAGCAGTTTAACGCTTGAGCAGGTTGTAGTTCAATCTCACAATTATAAGGATGCTATCTATAGTATAGGTGGATGAAATAAATCTCCTACAATGTCCATTGATTGGAATTTTTATACTTGCTCAGGCCTCGCTATTTGAGTACCTTAAGCTAAAGGGGTTTGTTTATGAAAAAAGGTTTAATATTTATATTTTTAGTAGCGGCTGTATTGATAGTCGTTAATTTTTTATATAAAAATAGCGGAATTGATGATTCACAAGTAGTAAACGTTTATTCATCACGTAAAGAAGAATTAGTACATAGTTTATTTGATGATTTTACAAAAACCACTGGCATCAAGGTACGTTATATCATTGACGATTATTCTCAATTGCTTTCACGCATGGAAAATGGTGGTGAAGCTGATTTGTTTTTAACTGCAGATGCGGTGAATTTGATTTTAGCCAAAAAAAGAGGGCTCTTATCTCGAGTGGATTCAGAGACTCTAAAAAATGCCATACCTGCAAAATTTAGAGATAATGAAGATTATTGGTTTGGTCTCACAAAAAGAGCTAGAATATTGGTTTATAATAAAGAATCAGTAGATCCTAAGGAATTAAGTACCTATGAAGATTTAGCGGATGAAAAATGGAAAGGGAAAATATTAGTACGCTCTTCCACAAGTCCATATAACCGATCATTGATCGCTTTTATGATTGCAAAAAATGGTTTTGAAAAAACAAAAGAATGGGTTAGTGGAATTGTAAGCAACATGGCAAGAAAACCAAGCGGTGGTGACACAGATCAAATTTATGCTGTAGCCGCTGATGAAGGCAATGTTGCAATAGTAAACAGCTACTACTTTGCAAGAATCCTTTCATCAGAAAATGAAAAGAATATCACAGAAAAGTTAGGAGCTTTCTTCCCGAGTGATGGTGTAATGGTGAATCTTAGTGGTGCAGCAGTAACAAAAAACGCAAAACACAGAGAAAATGCCATAGCTTTATTGGAGTTTTTTGTAAGCAGGCAGGCTCAAGAATTATATGCTAAAAAAAATCAAGAATATCCCATTGTTGAAGGTATTGAAACTTCTGATACATTAAAATCTTGGGGAAATTATCCACAAAGTGATCTACCTATAAGTGAGCTTGAGAAGCACCTTTTTGAGGCTGTGATGATAGCAGATGAATGTAAGTGGAAATAAAATTTTATAGCTTCCTTCTACTTTACTTTACAGTTGTGTAATTGAAATTAAGAAAGTAGAATAAGCTCAAAAAAGGAGCTATGGACAAAAGAAGGAATTTATTAAATATCTCAGACCTCACAATCGGTGATGTAGAAAATATAACTAAATTAGCCAACCAATACCTTGAAGAAAAAGTTGAAAATAGTCATGTTCTGAAAAATAAAATAGTCATAAACCTATTCTTTGAAGATTCAACACGTACGCTCGCATCTTTTGAAATAGCAGCAAAAAGCCTTGGAGCAAATGTTATAACTTTACCAATAAAATCTTCTTCTATTAACAAAGGGGAAGATCTAAAAGATATGATAAAAACACTAAATGCAATGAATCCTGACTATATGATAATCAGGCATAAAAGTAGTGGTATTATTAATACATTGGCAAAGCATGTCAACTGCTCGCTAATCAACGCAGGCGATGGAAGCAGTGAACATCCAACTCAAGCTCTTGCAGATTATCTTGTAATTATCAATCATAAAAAGCAAATAAAAAACCTCAAAATTGTTATATGTGGAGATATTTTGCACAGTAGAGTTGCAAGATCAAATATAAGATTGCTAAAAATGTTTGGAGCAAAAATAAGCTTAGTTGCACCACCAGCTTTGATGTGTAAGCATTTTTCTGAAGTAGATTCACTTCATTATTCATTAATCGAAGGTATAAAGGATGCTGATGTAATTATGCTCTTGAGGTTGCAGAAAGAGCGTATGAATAATAATTCTTCAGAAAAAGAATATTTTCATTTGTATGGACTTGATGCACAAAAACTATCGCATGCAAAACCCGATGCAATTGTTATGCACCCAGGACCAATAAATAGAGGTATCGAAACTAGCAATGATATAGCAGATTGTGTTATTTTACGGCAAGTAAAGTTTGGATTAGCAACGCGTAAGGCAGTACTGCACTATTTAATTAATGTTTAACTTTAATTAATTTTAGGGAATTTTAGGCATAATGATCCTCCTATAAAAAACGATTTAGAAAAATATAACACACCTCATGACAGAAATTAAGTATGCACTGAAGTAGACTGTGCTATATTTTTTTATTGAGAGATTAATTGAAAAGTCTGCAGACTTGAACAAGGTGAATTTCGAGCTCTAAAATACCCTCATTCTCACTAATAATAATTAAACTACCAAATGTGTCAAGTATTTTTTTGCATTTAATTTACAACTACGAACGTTTATTTGCAAAAAATACTATAAACATAAAATGATAGATGTCATAAAAGTAGCCAGCACTGGCATCCAGTTAAATTTGCGAGCATAAAAGTTATGCTAAAATATAACGTTTCTAATGATGATGGAAAATGGATCCCAGTATCAAGTACTGGGATGACAAGAGAAATGGAATAACATTATGAAGGTGTCATTCCAGCGCGTGACGCTGGAATCCAGAAAAAAAACAGTGTCAGCTACTCCAATGACAATTTAAGGTAAAACCTAAATAAATGGGAAAAACTTTGATATTCAGTCTTTGCAAAATTCTACTCGTATAGAAAAGGTAATACAAATGTTTTTTATAAATAAAACCCTAAGGCATTTTTTACTGTAGATTAATCATTTGATTATAGTATCATTTTAATTAATCATAATATTTATGAAGAATACTTTATATTTCATACTATTAGTTGCTATATTTTTATCATCTAACCTGTTTGCTATAGAGCAACCTGAAGAAAATATAAATCAAGAAGACGTATCGAAAAGCAACACTGATGCTGAAAAAACTTCTCCGCTTCTGGGCGAACTCAAAGAAAGCACAGACCCAACAAATGTAATCAATGAAGAAGTACCTTCAAGTAATCAAACAAACCTACAGTCTGAAGAGGAGACTAATATAAAAGATACCGAATTTTCAATAAGTCCTTTATTGGAAGAAAAAAAAGAAGAACCTGAAGAGAAGAAAATCAGTCACAATAATCAAACAAACCTACAGCCTGAAGAGGAGATTAGCAAAAAAGACACCGAACTACTTTCAACAAGCCAATTCACAGAGAAAAAGAAAGAAGAACAGCCTGACAATATAACACCTGTGAACAAAGAAAATGAAGAAAGCGAAAAATGGACAAAGCTAAACAAAGAAATAAAAAAAGAATGGAACCATAAAAGCAAGTCTATATATAAAAGACAATATGATAGCCTAAACGAGCACCTTCCTAAAACTATATTTACTGATGATTACAGTAAGCAATTTTTTTACTGCATCAAGAAGGGCAACTTAATTTGTCTAAGAGGAGTAATAAATAAGCTAGAAAAAATTGGATTAACAATTCAAGAAATACTAAGATTTAGAAATAAATTGGGTGATACTCCTCTAATTTATGCAGTGAAACAAGGTCAAATAGACACAGTTCGCTTTCTCTTATTACAAGGTGCTGATCCTAGAGTAGTTGATAATAATTTTAAGTCCCCTATTGACATAGCAATTGAGAAAAAGCAGATCGATATAATAAATGCAATTGCTGAAATGATGCCATACCTTTTAGAGGATAAAGAAATAAACAATGAAGAAGACTCAGAGATGTATAATTTTGCTATAAAAACAAAAGAAAGTACCTGCGATGCAAAAGATAATTAGACTTTTGATATTAATTTTAGTTGGTCATTTATGCTATGGAGATGATGCAATCAATGATTTTTTAAGTGCTCTGCACGATGTAAAATACGTATCTTACAATACAAAAGATTTTGCTAAATTTTTAGTACAGTGCAACAAAGCAGGCATACCACAAGATTTTAAGAAAGGTTTTGGTCCTAATTTAAATGGTGCTAATTTTAGTCAATTGTATTTAAGCAAATCTATTTTTGATGGAGTAAGTTTAATTGGTGCCGATTTTTCTAACACCGATTTATCAGATGTGTCTTTTATCGATGTTGATTTGCGTGGTGCTAATTTTTCCAATGCTAATTTACATGGTGTTAAAATACAAGGCACAAATTTAAGTTTTTCAAAATTTGCTTCTACAAATCTAACAGATATCATATTTGATCAATCTAATATCAGTTATGCTGATTTTGTCAATTCTAATCTCAACAAAGTAAGTATGCGTAATATAATTGGTTTGCATACCAAATTCTTAAATGTAAAAATGAATTTCTCCAATTTATCAAACTCAAGTGCCAGCTACATCAATTTTAGTGATAGTGAAATAAACGACACTGTTATGCAGAAGAATAATTTCGACAATGCAAGTTTCTTTGGAGTGGATGCACACAAGCTCAAGATACAATTCTCTTCACTAAAAAACGCTAATATATACGGTGCTAAAATAAAAAAATTGGATTTTACAGGTAGCAATCTTTCGAACGCCTATTTTAATGCTTCTATTATAGTTGATAGTAACTTTGAAAAAGCCAATTTAAGCAATTCACAAATTTCCTATGTGAAAGGGGATAATTCAAACTTCATTAAATCTATACTAAATGGTTCCAAGATAAAACATGCATATGTTTTCGAATCAGACCTTCAGGATGCTGATTTATCTAATATTGATTTTAGTTTTAGTGAATTGCATAAAGTTAATACCTATAACGCTAACATTTGTCATGGAAAGTTTCATAATACTAAAGTTGTGAATTCTGACATGAATGGTTCGTTCTTTGACCATTCATTGTTTGCCTCTGCAAAAATAGAAGATTCAGATCTTTCCACAACTTCAATGTATAAGACAAAAATTCAAGACTCTCAAATTTATAATAGTACTCTTTCCCACCATAGTATTGACTTCAGTGAGATAGAAAATTCAATATTCTTCAAATTATTAGCTGATAATTCGAGCTGGTCTAACTTAAAAGTCACTAATTCAAATTTTATTGAAAGTGATTTCAAATTCTCCGTGTTTTATGATAATACCTTTAGAAAGACTAGTTTTTTTCTTAGCAATTTGAGTGATTCGACAATAAGTGATATGTCTTTTCTCTCTTCAAGCATATATAAAAGTTCAATTGCTGATATTCATTTAACAGATTGCAAATTTGATAATTCAATTTTGATTGACAATCAGGGACAGAGCAAAATTACAGGTCTAGAGAGTGCTATAACTTCAATTAAAGATCTGCAAGAGAAAATATCGCAGGGTGAAAAATTTGATGTAAATTATTCTTACTTTGAGTTTAAAGACATGAATTTAGAAAATGCTAATTTTTCTAATTCAATATTAAGTAGAGCAAAGTTTGTAAACGTTAATTTGAATAAGGCAAATCTTGAAAAAGCCGATTTACGTTATACTGTCTTTGATAATTCCTCTCTTATTGATGCCAATTTATCAAATTCTAATTTAGAGGGCTCTAGTCTTTTAAACTTTGATTCAAAAAATACAAAGTCTTAAAAAAGCTCTATAATGTACTTGTTAAATAAAGAAAAATGACCGTAAAAAATGAGGGCATACTACTGATTCTATCCTCTCCTTCTGGAGCTGGAAAAACTACTATATCAGAAAAATTACTTGAGCAATCAACCGATTTAGTTATGTCTATTTCTGTAACTACACGCAAACCTCGTCCCGGTGAAGTAAATGGAAAAGACTATTTTTTCGTTACTGAAGAAAAGTTTCATGAACTATGTAAGGCTGGTCAAATGCTTGAATATGCTAAAGTTTTTGAAAATTTTTACGGTATACCAAAAGATTTTATAGAACAAAACCTGAGTAGTGGCATAAGTGTTTTACTGAATATAGATTGGCAAGGAGCATTTCATTTATTTGAAATCTTAAGAGAAAAAGTTGTAAGTGTTTTTATACTACCTCCCTCAATGGAAGAGCTTAGACTGCGTCTACAAAGGCGTAATAGTGATGATGAAATTGAAATAGAGCGAAGATTATCCGAAGCCCAAAAAGAGATAAGTAAAAGTAATAAATATGATTACGTCATAGTTAATGATGATCTTGATAAAAGCGTAGAAGAGATAAAATCAATACTAAATAAAGAAAGGATTAAAAAATTAGAAGAAAAACAAAGCCCGAAAGATCTATAAAAATATTTGTTTATCTCTTTTAGCAGCATTCACGCTTCACAGTTTAGCCACATTTATTATTTTTTAAGATAAAATAGTTAAAATAGTAGACAAGTGCTAAAGTGGGGATTTAATTATGACAACAGATTTTCTAATAGAAACTAGCTTTCCACCTATATTTCGATAACATCTAGCTCAATTTAAAAGTCCAATTCAATAGGCTGTTAGTTGAAGCGCTAACGCCAAATAGCTTTAATATTGAGGTTTTTATATGGTTATAGATTCAAGTGTATTAGTTAGTAATGCAAATAAACTAGACAAATGTATAAACAAAAATGAAAAACCAGAGCAAGATAAAAAAGGCAAGCAATTGTCTAATATTATAGAGAGAAAGGTAAAAAAAGAAAAACATAAGCATGAAAAACCAAGAAGTCGAGATGGAACACTCAAGGAATGTAAAAGGTTATTTAAGGAAGGCGCTAGTCCTGAAGTATTAACTAAATTAGAAGAATCGCTTAGAGAACAGGAAAAATATCACAGATATTATGTCCAATGTTTCCTTCCAGTGCTAGGTGAAGTAATAGAACGATCAAAAAGAATATCAAATGAAACAAAAAACCAAGTAATTTCTGAAATCACTAAAAGTTGTTTGAGTAGATACAATGAACAAGACAGTGGCTACGGTAGCGATTTTGAAGATGAAATGAACGGAATATCAGATTCTGATAGCGATTTTGAAGATAGAATAAATGGAATATCGGATTCTGATAATGACCAGTTACTAAATGCAATCCAAAATGGAAACAACAGGAAATTTAGAAAATACCTAAAAGATTGCACAAATGTCAGTGGCATAACAGATAAAAAAGTAAATAATATTTTACACCTTATTGCATCGCTCAAAAAGAAACAAAAGCTTAAGTTTCTAGATACCTTGATAAAAATAGCTAACGAGAAAAATTTAGTACAACTTGTTGATAGTGAAAATCAAGAAGGAAAGACTCCTTTTCAGGTAGCACTAATTAACAAGATAAAAAAAGGGAAACATGATTCTCACACAATCCAAGATAACGATAACACACTTAAGTTTCTTGTAAAATTGTTAAAGTATAGAGCCAAGCTAAGCTTACCTACAGAGGATTTAGAAAAATTATCTAAAAAGCAAAATGAATACTATCTTAAATTTTTAGAAAAATTGGCTGAGCGAAAACCAGAAATAAAAACAAAAGTTGAAGAAGTTATAGCCCATACCATAAATACTCCAGATAGTAATGATAATTATCAACTACATTTAGCAATTAAAGATAATGATAAAGAACGTTTTGAAGAGTTATTGCAAAAAGGGGCAGATATTAGCCTGAAAGATACAGATGGTAATAATGCTTTACATCTAATAGTTTTAGAATTAAAGCAAAAACGAAAGTTTGAATTTTCAAATATAATATTAAATGTAAGTAAGGAGGAAGAAAAAGAGTATCTTAAAGCACAGTTTAAAAAAGCTATAAATGCTGAAAATACAGCAAAACAAACACCTCTACATCAGTTATTCCAGCATATAAAAGAAAAAAATGAGAATCGATCATGTACAGATAAAAAATTTGAAAAAAACAAATAGATATAAAGCCTTAGAGTTATTTCTCCAAAATGGCGCTGATATCACTGCTCAAGATAAAGAGGGTAATAATATTCTGCATCACATTGCTTCGCTAAAAGGAGAACAAAAGGTTGCATGTTTGGAGTTGATTTCCAGTTTAGTAAAAGAAAAAGAAATATCTGAAGATCAGTTGGGTAAGGCCATAAAGGCCATTAACGAAGAAGGACAAACACCGCTACAAGTATCACTAACAAAAAAAGCAGAAAAAGGCAACCACCTTTCGCAAATGAAAACAATTTTTGATCTAGGGAAAAAGTACGACAATACAACAAAGTTTTGTGCAAAGCTGCTAGAAATAGGTGCTGATTCCCGTTCTCTGAAACTAAAAGATCGAGAATTTCATACTGAAAAATATTATTGCACTTTACGTAATTTAGAAAATTACTCAAAAACTCCACAAGAAGGAAAGGTAAAAGCTAAAGAACTAAGGAAAAAACTTGAAAAAAAATATAACGTTAGAACTTTTTCAAAAAAATGTCAGCATATTCTACACAAAACAGGAGATGGCCTCAAAGCTGCATGGAAATGCATTGATCCTGGCAGAAGAGCTAGTGTATTGTTAGCAATCACAGTAGCAACTACTATTATTACAATGGTAACATTTTCTTGCTTTCAAGGACAAATTGCAATGGGAGCAGCGTTACCCATCATAGCTATAACAGGAGTGGTCTGTCTGATATTCACTTTGGGACTTAGCGGCATTAGGAAGTCCGTTAAGGAATTAACCAACGATAAGCAAAGCCGTAAAGATGATCACCTAGCTGCAAAACAACCTGAAAATATTACTGAACAACAAAATTTAGCTAACAACTCAGCAGAGCAAGAAGTACAAAGATCGTCAAATCAATCGGAGCATACAGAAAGCCCAGCTACTCAAATGAGCCATGTATCAATACTACGTCAATTTATAAATAAACCAGATGGGTTAACTAATAAATTCTCTTTTCCGGGGCGATGAAATCAATCTCATCGCTCAGAGTTTTTTCAGCAACTTTTTTATAGTCAATCTCTACACTGACTTGGTTTTTCTTTTCTTTAAGCCATGCCATAGTATGTTTCATCCAGTTTTTATCATCACGTTCAGGGAAATCTTCACGAGCATGAGCACCTCTGCTTTCCTCGCGATTAGATGCGCATTCCATGGTAATAACTGCTTGTGGAATCATATTGGCAAGCTCCAGAGCTTCAACCAAATCACTATTCCATATCATACTACGATCTTCAACTGCAATGTTAGGCATCATTTTTGCTACTTCTTTTATAGCTTTTTTACCTTCCTCTAAAACTTCAGCAACACGGAATACCGATGCATATTTCTGCATAGTGTTCTGCATTTCACTTCGTATTTTTGCTACTTTGAACTCTCCGGAAGCAAATCTCATTTTATTAAATCTATCTACTATCAAGTCTGTGCAGTCTGAATGCAATTTTTTATGTGGTGTATCAGGTTTCAATTTTTCTTTTGCCCTAAGCGCGGCAGCTCTACCAAAAACCACAAGATCAAGAAGCGAGTTGGAACCTAGTCGATTTGCACCATGTACAGAAACACATGCTGCCTCTCCTATTGCAAATAATCCTTCTACCACTTCTTCTTTACCTTTTTGCAACGTGATCACTTCCCCATGATAGTTGGTTGGAATACCTCCCATGTTATAGTGAACAGTTGGAATAATAGGTATCGGATCTTTAGTAACATCAACTCCTGCAAAGGTCTTTGCTGTTTCACTAATACCTGGCAATCTGAGCTTTATTACTTCCGGATCAAGATGAGCTATATTCAAGTACATGTGATCTTTCTTTGGCCCAACTCCCCTTCCCTCTCTAATTTCAATTGTCATTGCTCGACTTACTACATCACGAGAAGCCAAATCTTTTGCCTTTGGCGCATAACGTTCCATAAACTTCTCACCCTGAGAATTAACGAGGTACCCACCTTCACCGCGGCATCCTTCCGTCATCAAGCACCCTGAGCCATATATTCCTGTTGGATGAAATTGCACAAATTCCATATCTTCAAGTGGCAACCCAGCTCTTACCACCATGCCATTACCATCACCTGTGCAGGTGTGTGCACTTGTTGCAGAGAAATAAACACGTCCATAACCACCTGTTGCTATTACCACAGAGTGTGCGCGAAATCTATGCAACGTACCATCACACAGCGACCAAGCTATCACCCCACAGCATGTCCCTTTGTCCATAATCAAATCGATTACAAAATATTCGACAAAAAATTCAGCGTTAAATTTAAGACATTGCTGATATAGAGTATGAAGAATTGCATGCCCAGTTTTATCTGCTGCTGCACAAGTACGCTGAGCCGATTTTCCTTTACCAAAGTGAGTTGTCATTCCACCAAAGGCACGCTGGTATATTTTACCATCTTCCGTACGAGAAAAAGGTACGCCAAAATTTTCAAGTTCGATAACAGCTTTGGCAGCATTTTTACACATATACTCTATTGCATCTTGATCGCCAAGCCAGTCTGAACCTTTTATTGTGTCATACGCATGCCAGCGCCAATCATCTTCAGCAATATTGCTCAAAGCTGCACTAATTCCGCCTTGCGCTGCAACTGTATGACTTCGTGTAGGGAAAATTTTAGAAATGCAGGCAACTGAAAAATTAGTTGCAGCCATTCCAAGTGTTGCTCTAAGTCCCGCTCCTCCTGCACCTACTATTACCACATCATATTCATGTTCTATGATTTCGTATGCTAACTTATCCATATCCACTTATTTTATCATTACAGGCTTATAGTAGCACATAAGTAGGAAAAATCTATACAAGTTTTCTGGATGTAAGCTTCTAAAACAAACCTATAGTAAACGATTCATAACAACCATAGGGTGTTATGAAAGTAGCTGACACTACCATAAAGGAGTAAGTGTAGTTACTTGCATAACATTGATGACTCATGCCTATTTAACTAGATCTAAAATTAGATAGAAAAAGGTAATCTTGATAAAACTCATTTACAACAAGTTCTCTCGCATTTGAATTTTCCGTTTGCACTTTTTTGTATCCTAATTTATGGCTTATTGAATCTTTATATGAACTAACTGCTTTATATATCTTACTTACCTCTCCTGGAAAGATACCACCAACAATTATAACGCATAACCCTGCAACTGTTGCAAAAGCTAGAGTTAAACTTTGCCTCCAGCTAGCTTTTTTTTCTTGTATAACAGCAGGGCACAATTCACTTGACATTTCTTTTAGATACTCATGCCACATGTGATTGCAGTTTGTACATTTCACTTTTCTTCCAGATTCACCTATTTGCCCACGAGATACTAAGTAAGTTTTAGTACAATTATGACATTGTATTTTCATAGTGCTTACGTATAAAATAATATAAATTTGATATCAATATGTATATAATAAATGAAAAATTTGCAACTAAAAAATTACAAGATGAGATAGAAAATATTTGGAAAGATAAAGAAAAACTTAACGACTATAATCTAAAACACGAAGCAAGATTAATAATCAAAGAGGTAATTAAGTTACTTGACAGTGGTAAAATTAGAGTAGCAGAAAAGCTATCAAGTGGAGAATGGATAGTACATAAGTGGATAAAGCAGTCAATATTATTACATTTCCTCACTGAGGAAAGCAAAATAATAGACAACACCAATTGCTGGTTTGACAAAATCGGTAGTAAGTTTAGTGAATGGAATGAAGAAAAATTTTACCATTCAAAAATTAGAGCAGTTCCTGGGTGTTTTGTCCGCCAATCTGCTTACATAGGTAAAAATGTTGTTCTAATGCCAAGCTTTATCAACGTTGGTGCATATATTGATTCTGGTACAATGATAGACACCTGGTCAACAATTGGTAGTTGTGCACAGATAGGAAAAAATTGCCATATTTCCGGGGGAGTGGGAATAGGCGGAGTTCTTGAACCTATTCAAGCTTCTCCGGTCATTATAGAGAATAACTGCTTCATTGGAGCACGAAGTGAGGTAACCGAAGGCGTCATAATAAGGGAAGGATCAGTCCTTAGTATGGGGGTGTTTATTGGAGCATCAACAAAAATTATTGATAGAGAAACGAGTAAACTATCTTACGGTGAAGTGCCACCTTATTCTGTAGTAGTGCCAGGATCCATTCCATCTAAAAATAACATTTCAACCTATTGCGCAATTATAGTAAAAAAAGTAGACGAGAAGACAAGATCAAAAACCTCCATAAATGAAATATTGAGAACCTAACTATTTGCCATTATTTTTTTTATCATTATTACTAACTACAGTAATAGCATATGCACATAATTCTGAAAAAGAGACTCCATTTTCTTTAGATAACTTATATAATTTTTGCAGACTTTCTTTGACTTTATTAGGTATGTTTCCTCCACGCTCCTTTGCAAGCCAGGAATCTTGATGGTGAATTGGATGAGTATCACCCTTTGGATCTCCTATGTATATTGCAAAAGGTGAACTTTGCCCTTTGAAATCACACTGTACAGTAAATTTTTTTATAGACTCAACCATTTAAAGACCTCTGCTTTTCTTTTTGACCGATTTTATAGAAGGTACAAGAGGTGGTTTTTTGATAAAATCTTGCCTATTGAAAACACTTTCTTTCCCTTCCAAAGCTCTGCGAACATCAGCTCTGCTCAATTGTGACTCTTGTGCTAACCTCATTCCATGCTTTACCATAATATTAGCATATGCTAGCACTTTTTTTACTAACTCTAGGTCACCATTCAACATTCGAACTAGTACTTGAAATATTTCTGCTAAAGTTAATCCGTCGGCACCTACAACCTTATTTTCTACAAAATTGATAGCTTCTTTAAATTTATATTCAATACCATCATCTTGAGGTATAAGGGTAACATAATCCGTATCTTGACTATTCATAACCAAAGCACTATCGCCTTTAAACTTATATTATGTACATAAATACTCCACTATTTTATAGTATGGCACACTATAGTTAAACATTTATTAATAATATGCTCACTTATATACACAAATTAATTGATAAAAGACAAGGGTCAATATCAATCAGTGATTTTATGAATGCTGCTCTATATCACAAAGAGTATGGTTATTACATGAGTAAATTACCACTTGGCAAAGATGGTGACTTCATTACTGCACCTGAAATTAGTCAGCTATTTGGTGAAACAATTGCAGTGTGGATAATGAATACATGGGAAAAATTAGGAAAGCCATCAAAATTTTCTCTAGTTGAACTTGGACCAGGTAAAGGAACACTCATTCACGATATAATAAGAGTTACTAAAAAATACAGCTGTTTTTTTAGCTCAATGAACATTCACCTAGTTGAAATAAGTCCTCTTTTACAGAAAATACAAAAGGAAAAATTAAAGGGATTAGATATTAATTGGCACACAGATGTCGACAACTTACCAAATCAGCCAACTATTTTTTTTGCAAATGAGTTATTTGACGCCCTTCCAATTGACCAATTTATTTATCGTGATGAGCAGTGGTATGAAAATAGAGTAATAAAACAAGATGATGGCAGTCTTTCATTGTCACTCCAGTGCTTAACCAGACCAAAAACTGGATTCCAGACTGGAATGACAGGGGGTTTCAATGGTGCAGTAGTGGAAGTATGCCTAGCCGGAATCGAAATATTAAAGAAACTTGAGAATAAGATAGTCAATAACGGAGGAGCTGCCCTGATTATAGATTATGGTTATGTATATCCTGAATATAAGAGCACTTTGCAATCGATAAGGCAGCATAAATATACTAATTTTCTTGAAAACGTCGGTAATAGTGACATCACTGCACTTGTGAACTTTCAAGCGTTAAAAGATTCATTAAAATACTTAAATTGTGAGATTTTAACTCAAAGAGAATTTTTATATTTGTTTGGTATAAAGGAAAGAGCGCAAGCTTTAATGGAAAATGCAAGTAATGAACAGAAGAATAAGATCTTCAGTGAATTTTTAAGGTTAACTGAAAATATGGGTACTCTCTTTAAGGTAATGCTGATTCACCATTTGTAGTCTTGTGTAGTTCTTATGTTAAACATACAAATACTAAAAAATTTACAGAATAAAAAAGGTAAAAGAAACGTATCTGTTCAGCAGAGTAGCAAAATAAGATAGACAGATAAGACTATCATAGGAACAAATAGGTGTCATGAAAGTAGCTGACACTGGCAAACAAAAAAGTTACTCAAATGACACCCTTTTGATGCACAATTTTTGGTGCATCACGTACTGATTTTCATCCAAGACGATGTCATGCAAGTAGCTGACACTGGCATCCAGCCTTTTCGCGCAAAAAACGTTGTAAAGTGTTTACCAACTTAGTTGGATCCCAGCTAGAATGACACTTGGTTATGCAAGAAATCTATTGTCAAAAAAAATTACTTCCGCATATTTTGAATCTGATTATAATGACAATTAGAGATATTTTAAGAGCTCAAAATCTGTCTTTGTCTGCAGACTTTCAGTTAACTTTTCAATAAAAAACGTAGCGTATCTTTTTCAGCGTATACACACGTCTGTCATATGTGCGCTGCATTTTTTTCTAATCTTTTTATACAGGAGGATTTTATGTCCAGAATTCCAGATACTTGACCTTTACTTTAGCTAATAACAGGCGCCTGTGATTTTTATAAAGAAAGTATAGGAAATAACCAAAAACTGTTTCCAGGCATAAATTTGCCATGTATACCTAAAAAGTAATTATATTAGCATAATATTCATACTTATATGCCAATATTAATATTCTTTGAATTGAAGAATATTATGGAACAACAAGCATCAAACAAAGATATAGGGATTAAATTTAGACAGGATCAATGTAAGCAGAAATGCTATATACCCCAGTTATGGATTATCTGAGTCAATAAAGCTTAGAAATAGAGGGCTTTTTCGACTGCATGGAATACGAAATTAATGTTGAAAAAATATGTACCAAAAAATTTATGTGGGATCTATGCCGAAGCTCAAATTGCATGACACCATTTATTTTTATGGTTTTGTCTATTTTATTTTGCCACTCTGCTAAACGGATACATTTAATTCCATTTTTATCGAGCAGATAATTGTCATATATTAGCTTAGTTCTCCTGTTATACTTAAATATAAATCAGCATAGCCCTAATTTTTTTATATATTTTACTTCTTTCTCTATATTTAATAATAGGCTTGAAAATAAATGGTAAGCCTATAATTGTTAAGCTTAGAGCTAGGATTGAAAGTACACAAAAGGCTTTGTGTTTACTATGTAGCTCTTTCAAGTAAAGCATCAAAAACCTACAAAATTTTTTGTAATTTTCTTCAATATTTTTTTTGCTATGAGCCTTGTCAATAAACATATCTATTGCAGTATAATCATTACTACAATTAATTGCCCCTTTTTCTATTAATAGCTGAGCTATATCAAAATAATCCTTTTGAATAGTAAGATGCAGAGGTGAAAAACCTTGTTGATCACAAATATTCATATTGGCTTTTACTGCTAACAACATTCTTACAATTTCTACATGGCCTTTTTTAGCTGCAAGTAGCAGAGGAGTTCTGTTGCATCTAGTGACGGCATTAACGTTTACCTTAAGCTCCAATAAGAACTTAACTGCTTTAGTATCACCATTATAGCTAGCTTTATGTAACCTGGTGTTACCGCTACAATCTTGGTCATCTGCTTCTATTCCCTTTGAAACAAGAAATGTTACCATTTGCCTATTATTATGCTTAATAGCGCAATCCAGTGCATCAAAACCATGTTTGTTTTTTGTGCAAATAAACTCTTTTAACCTAGCTTTTGCTTGCTTTACAATAAGCTTTACCAGTTGCATTTTGTTGTTATATGCTGCTAGAAAAAGCGTAGTATTATTTTCTGCATCTTTTGCTTCTATGTTTGCACCTTTCTTTATCAGATATTCTATAATCTCTGCTCTACTTTCATAATGTGTAGTACATTGATAAATGGTCAAAAATAAAGGAGTACGAAAGTTGTTATCTTCACATTCAAGATTTGCTCCGCTATCAATTAAAATCTGGACGCTCTTTTTAGAACCGTATAATGAAGCTATGTGAAGAGGAGTATAGCCTTCCTCAGCATCTTTTTCATTAATTTTTGCGCCTTTTGTTATTAAAAAATCCATTAATTCTGTGTCATCTTGTAGTGTAGCAAGGTGAAGTGGAGTAAATCCATTTTTATCTCTAGAATTAATTGTCAGTTGATTAACAAGAAGTTTAGCAATTTTTTTGTGTCCATGCATAATAGCATAATGGAGTGGATTTCTATTTTCGTTGTCCACAACATTAAAGTCAGCTTCGTGCTCTAATAATGATTTTACTCCAACTAAATCGCCTTCTTTTGTAAACTTATGCAAGAGAGTGACTCCGCTTACATCTTTTGAGTTAATATCAAATCCACTTTCTACCAATTGATGTATGTCTTCCTCACACGCCATACCATTTTAATTAAACCCTTTTCGCATTAACAATACTCCCACTTAATTAAGTTTGAATGAATCTGTAAGAGAGAGATAAATGTTAGGGAGATTTGTGATAAATAGTAAGAAAAAGAACAGAAAGTCAAAATCTATCTAACACAATTAAAATCACTATTTTACCTGCTTTCTCTGTACTCTATCTCTACTTTTGCATTTACATTCGCTGAATCACTTTCCTGCTTTACAATAAGGAGATCCATATGTTTTTTATTTAGCTAAGCCACAATATTTTTTTAATTCTCTAAAATTCAAAATATTTCCCCAACCTTCTATCAAGCTACTCACTTTTTTATTCTCATTCCCAACTTCAATCTTTTTAGATTTAAGACGTTTAAGTACATTATTGAAATCATCTATGGTCACTGTCACTTTTAGCTCTTCATCTTCTGACTCTTCTTCGCAAATCTGATCTACAGCATGAAGTTTTGCTTCATTTACCAAATTTTCTAGATCAGCTCCTGAAAAACCATTAGTTTCTTCTGCAAGTTCTGCTAGATTTACATCTGGTGCCATTGGCACTTTCTTCGTATAAAGACCCAATATTTTTTCACGTAGGCTTTTATCTGGTAAAAGAATTTCAATATGTTTAGAGAGGCGACCTGATCTAATTACTGCTTCATCTAAACTTTCTAGACGATTAGTTGCAGCAATGACTGTCACGCCTTCTATAGGATTAAAACCATCAAGCTCGCATAAAAACTGATTTACAATTCGGTTGTGTTCTTCATCACTTCGTCCACTATTACTACGTTTTGTACAAACAGCATCTATTTCATCTATAAAGACTATGCAAGGAGCATTTTCTCTCGCTTTTGCAAAAAGATCTTTTATGTAATGTGCGCTGTGTCCAGCATATTTTTGCATACATTCAGATCCAGAAACGCTAATAAATTTAGCATTAGCTTCACATGCAATTGCACGAGCAATAAGAGTTTTACCATTTCCAGGTGGACCATATAAAATATAGCCTGTTGGCATTTTGCAACTTAGCATTTCAAGAGCTTTCTTCTTCTTCTCTGATATATGACCACAAATCATTTTTAACTCTTTTCTTACTTCATCTGAAACAATAACATCATCAAGTGTTACTTTTTTCTGCTTGTCTGGATCAACTATCTCTATTCTAGAAGAGCCTTTTATTGCACAAACAAGATCATTTAATTTTTTTGAGCGCGTTGCTTTATTAACCGATTTTTTTTCATCACTCACTTCTTCAATATTTATTATGTTTGAATCTTGCTCGTTTTTAATCTCATTTTCAGCATCCAATTCAGCCGCTTTGTACGTAATATATTTAGCTATAGATGCAAATGCATACAAAATACTTACACACAATAACACCTTTAATACAGGCACATCAGGTACAATTAAATTAACCGCAACAATTGATGTTGCCATAGCAGCACCTAACAACAACATTGAGCCAAAAACGATATAACCTTGAATTTTCGCTTTTTTCAGCTGCATTAAGTATCCAGAGCCATTAGGATGCTTGAATGCATAAATATTCACTGGAGTTTTACCATGAAAATTCTTTAACCAAGGATCTGCATTTTTTCTTATTAGAATTGATATTGTTTTTCTACTTCCATTATCTGCAGCATAATGCAAAGGGGTATTGCCCTCTTTATCCATTACATTAACACTTATTCCTTTATTTAAGAAAAATTCTACTACTTCAACATGACCATTTTCAGCAGCTAAATGTAAAGGAATCTTCTCGCGCCTACTATCTTTCTTATTAACATCAGCTCCTGCTACTACCAGAACTTTTGCTGCGTTTTCAAAGCCACCTCTAGCAGCTACGTGCAACAATGTAAGTTCTTGACTAAATAAATGATTTACATCAGATTCAACTTTCCTCCACTCTTCATGTAGATCTTGATTCTGTTTCTTTAGTTCTTCTTGTATTTCCTGAATTATATTATCTTCATTTAAATATGTCTTATCGTTAATTATACTCAGTACTTCTGCTAGTAATTGATCACTTGTCATAATCTCATCTTTAATCTTAAATGATATATTTAATTATTATATAATTAAAATAAAAATTCAATATTTATTTGAAACAAGGTAATAATTGGATTGTGAATAGCAAATTAGGTCCTATCATCCAAGTAGCCCCATCTCACACTACTGTCATCCCAGTGCCCAGACACCAGCCTTTCTTACCAACAAAAACTTAGCATAACTTTTGTTCTCAAAAAATTTCTTGATTCCAGTGGGCTTTGTTGCATAGCTCAGATAAAAAGAACTGGAAGTTACTGACGAAATTCACTATAAAACAGGCATTTAACCTACGAAAGAAAAATATGCCAACTAAAATGAAGGTCAGTAACTGCCATGGATATAACAGATTTCTGCAAGAAAGAGGAAATATTTTTCATTTTATTAATGAGGCAATAGAAAATTGGTACGAAAATAGCCCCAAAATGCGAGGTGGAAATTATATTTATAGTAATAAAGTTGTGATTTTAGTGCATATAGTCGCTAGTCTCTTTAGAATTGGCTTAAGACAAACGGTAGGGTTTATAAAAGGATATTTGCAGCAAGTAGTTAGCAGTCATTAGCTATTCGCAGGCTTCAAGAAGGTTTCAATATTAAGATCAATGATTGCAGAGTTGATAAAAACAATATGGAAGATATTGAAATTGCCATAGACAGTACAAGTATCAGATAATACACCTGGTCACAGTAAGGAAAATAGCGAAGTATCGCAGTTATAAACAGGTAAGAAAGCTACACGTAATATTGAGTATAAATAGTAAAAAAGCTATAGCTGCACAATATAGCAATGGTGCCTACTCCGACCATTATGGTGCTTGCGACTTGCTCAGCTTTCAGCATGCTATAAAAGCATTATATGCAGACAGAGCCTATCAAGCTTTATAAATTGTGCAAAAAATATGATATAAAGACAAAAATTTTACCGAAAAATCGTGCAGCGGAGCATACAAAATTGGATTATATGGCTGAAAGGAATGCTGCCATTAGATTATGTGGTAAAGACGGTGTGAAAGAGTGGAAGAAGGAAGCAGTTTATGGAAAAAGGTCATATATTGAAGGATTTTTTTCAAGATTAAAGCAAATATTTGGGTTTAGTTTTAGAAATAGATCTGAAGTAAATCGAGAAAAAGAGTTGCTAATAAAATGTTACTTACTCAATAAATTTACTGATATTGGCATGGCTAAGTTTGAGGTAGTTTCATGAATTTATTATCCTTTACCCACTATCCGATAAGCGATGCAACAAAGCCATCCCAGTGTCAGCTACTCGGTTGACACCATCATAGAGATCAGCTACTTGGGTGATAAAAGCAAGAAATATCGAAGTGTTGTGCTAGACTTTATACCTCTTGCATTCAAACTCACATAAATCATGAATTGTGCACGCTTCACACAAAGGTTTTTGTGCCTTGCAAATGTATCTACCGTGTAAAACTAGCCAATGATGAGCATAAAGCAGGTATTTTTTTGGAACCACATTTAAAAGAGATTGCTCTGTTTTAAATATATCTTTTTCTTTCACAAGCCCAACTCTATTGCTTACTCTAAAAACATGAGTATCAATTGCCAATGTTGGAATACCAAGCCCTGAATTTAAGAACACATTAGCGCTCTTTCTCCCAACCCCTGGTAAAGATACCAAATCATCGAAATTAGTAGGCACTTTGCTATTGTACCTCTCAATCAATATTTTGCTGAGCCCGATTATATTTTTTGCTTTGGAATTATATAAACCAATACTGCTTATGTATTTTCTCAGCTCACTTTGCCCAAGATTCAGCATTTTTTCTGGAGTATCAGTGATACTAAATAGCTCCTTTGTAATTTTATTAACGCTTATATCAGTT
The DNA here is from genome assembly GCF_048054155.1 of Wolbachia endosymbiont of Nasonia giraulti. Classification (NCBI taxonomy): domain Bacteria; kingdom Pseudomonadati; phylum Pseudomonadota; class Alphaproteobacteria; order Rickettsiales; family Anaplasmataceae; genus Wolbachia; species Wolbachia endosymbiont of Nasonia giraulti. The sequence goes on along the minus strand of NZ_JAFEVH010000002.1, from coordinate 33,918 downwards.
GTTCGCGCTGATAGAACTATCGCAACTAATAACGTAAAATCATTGGTATAATTCAGCTCTATTCTTGGTGCAGGATTTGATTGCTTGAATTTTTCAAATATTAATTCTACTTTTTTTGAGTCCATGCATAGAACTAAAAGCTTATACTACACTGGTTGCTGTGCAAATTCAATTCCTTTAGGCTTAGATAGTCCTTCGGCATTAACATCAGACATATCAGTTTTTACCTCATCAAAATTCCTCTCAGCAAATTCGCTTGCCACTTCTGCAAAACACTTTCTAACAAGAGGCATAATTATCGGCATTAATAGCCTTCGTGGATCATACCGTCCTAACAGATCAGTCTCCTTTTTTTGCACTCTATCTCTTGGATCCTCTTCTAGTAAATCTTTTGTGTGCTTGTCAGCATATATTTCACAGCCTTGTGAGAAAACAGGAGCTAACATTTCAATTAATACTGCCAATAACAATAGTGGACCAAGTACAGCTCCACCAACAGTTAATCCATTAGCAATGAAATTTATTGTAACTAAATAAACAGAAAAAGCAGCTAAAGGATAGTTGATAAGAAGCTTACTGCCTAGCGCGATATAGTTCATTTTACTTATGAATTCATCAGTAGAAATTTCTGAATTGGCATACTTTTTCATATAATGACCTACTAATAAACGAGAGGCGTTACTAATAATGATATTAAGTGCTATGATCCACCATGAAAAATAGCAACCTATAGTAATTGTAGTTAATATAGCTAAAGGCAGAAAACTTATTTTTGGTACTAACATTAGAGCATTTTTGTGCTCTATAAATTTCAATGCTAATGTCTTTTTATCTTCTTCAATTAGGCTTCTCTTTTCTTTTAGAGGAGTAATATAATTGAATAATTGTATGCTTGGCTTTGCTATATATTGATATAACTCTTGCATTAACTTTGCACTTTGTACACTCTTCTGAGAATTATCTAAATTTGGATTTAGCAAAATCCTCTCTATTTGAGCCTGAAGTTCATTATAGCTTTTTAGGTCTTCTCCAAACGAACAATCATTTCTTTTTAGTATAGCAATCAACCCATCAAAATCTTTACCTATAGCTTCTTCCTCACTGATTTTTAGCTCGTTAAACAACTTTCTCCTATAGTGAAACTCTCTTGCCGTTAAACGTCCATTACTTTCAGCACCAACACTGACTTTAACACAAGGATTTCCTGACTCCAAAGGTTCAATGTACTTTTTTAGCCCTTGATAAGCTTTATAAATCTGATCAAATCTATTTTTGTCTCCACCTTTGTCAGGATGGTTTACAAGTATCAATTTATTATATTGTTTTTTCAGAAACTTGCTAAGAGCTTGATAATCCTTACCTACAATTTGTTCAGCTTTTATCTCTAGTACGTTAAACAGATCATTATTATCACAAAACTCCTGACCAGTTAACTTAAAACGTTGACTCATTACTACGCCTCACATAAATACACGATACTATTAGTATAATATATTTAATGTTTCACACAAGCATAAAAATATCAAGCAACCACTAAGAGAAGAAACCCTCTTTCCCATCATACAAATACAACTTATCCATTCTCACCACATCAAAATTATGTTCCTCAAATTTGACTAGCAAGTTATTCACATCACTATTTGTAATTTCATTATTTGCAATGAACCTGCAGGTTATTTGGTCACTTGAAGACTTTGAGCCTCCTGGCCAAATTGCAAGTCCTTTTGAGTATATTGCTATCATTTTCAGATTACTCGATTCAAATAACCTAACTATTTGATCAAAATTGTTGGATTTGTCCCAGGCAAGCGTTATATCACTACCCACTAGCTTTTTAACTTTGTAATCTTGTTCGTAATTGTCTTGTACTTTATTTATTTTACTATCCGAATCACTGCTAATTATAAGCTCAGATAACGTTGTGGGTTTTTTCCCTAGATTATCTATAACAGCTTTTGCAAATTCTTTGGTACCAACTTTCTGCTTACTCCTTTTCTTCTTATATAAATCGGCAGTGTGTATTCCATCCTCCAAAGTCTTCAGCCATGCATCATAGATTAGTTTTGCAGTACTCACTTGACCAATATAGACCAACATATGTACTGCGGCATTTAAAAGACCAGAAGGATTAGCCATGTTTTTTCCTGCAATATCAGGAGCAGAACCGTGCACTGCTTCAAACATTGCATATTCATTACCTATATTGCTACTTCCTGCAAGCCCTACAGAACCTGAGGTTTGTGCCACTATATCTGATAATATGTCGCCATATAGATTTTCAGTTACTATAACATCGAAATTCTCGGGCTCTGTAGCAACTTTTGCCATTCCAATATCAACTATATAATGTTCTATCTTTATATTTGGGTATTCTTTTGCAATACGATCAAACGCTGCATGAAAAGCGCCGTCAGTCATTTTCATTATGTTGTCTTTAGTCAGGCAAGTTACTTTTTTTCTGTTGTGTTTTTTCGCGTATTCAAAAGCATACCTGCATATCTTCTCTGAGCCAGATCTAGTAATAATTTTAGTGCATTGGTAAGAATCACCAGTGAGCCTATGCTCTATTCCCGTATAAACGTCTTCTTCATTTTCACGTATTACAACAACATCAAATTTATCGAATTTATTTTCTATAACAGGGTGATACGAAATGCATGGTCTAATATTTGCATACAGCCCTAAGTTCTTTCTGAGCGCAACGTTTAAGCTTTTGTGCCCTTTACCTTGAGGGGTTGTTGTTGGAGATTTGAGTAATATCTTTGTCCTTTCGATAGATTCCCAACCACTCGGAGAAATTCCATGAGACCATTCCTTACTATAAACACGCTCTCCTATTTCAATAATATCTATTGAGATCTCTGCTTTCGCTTCACGCAATATCGACAGCACCGCTTCCATAATTTCTGGTCCGATACCGTCACCATACGCAACTGTGATTGGTGTTGACATAACTTTCCTAATTACACATGACTTAATGTTAATTCAAATGATAGAGTGACACAAGTAGCTAATATTACCCAAATTAGTATAGTTACGGTTATTTAATAATGAACTTTTATACTGGTTATAGCATTGCAAAATATGGAAAGTGTATGGATACTAAAATAAGTTATGCAGGGATTACAAGACGTATCTTTGCATTTGCAATCGATTATATTTTAGTACAGGGAATGGGGTTTGTTATCGGATTTATCATTGGATTTACTTTAGCATATTCTCTATCACTCAATGTAACTGAAATGATTTTAGATAAAGCAGTAGCTATACAAGTAATAGGGTTGATATTGGAATTAATATTTTATGTATTTACGATAATAGAATTTGGTGGTACTCCAGGACAATTGTTACTTCGCATGCGTGTAAAAGACGAAAATACACTTGAAAAAATCACTCTAATACAAGCAATAAGCAGAACAGCAGTTTTTGGAGTATTATATTTTATAATCTGCTACACACTATTCAATATTTCTAGTCTATTCATAGTTGTATCAATCTTAATCATATTATTTGCAATCCTTGACCAGCGTAAACAATTTCTTCACGACAAAATTGCAAAAACAGTAGTAATAGACTATAAACCTAGTTGATATTTTTCTTTAGTTGTTACCACCAAGGGTGTTATTCCAGCGCGTGACCCACATCTGTACGAACATTGCAATTAGCAGGTAATTTGCATAATAGAGGGTGTCATTCCAGTGCTTGACACTGGAATCCAGTTTTCCATATAATCTCATCGAAAACATTGTAACCACTTTCTATGCTAGTGTGCTTTCATCAACCTGGATCCCAGTGTCAGCTACTTTCATGACAAGAAAAGAAGCACTGGTTTCACATGAATCTGAACAGATATCATGTTTTTCTTTAGTTTACTGCTTGCAAAGTGACTTTTTTCGTTTCTGCATGAGCTAAATTAACTACCAATATCATACCTGAAGAACCCACCTGACCATTCTAGAAAATTTAATGCTGAGTACACTTTACTTTTAGCTTCTTCCACAGTGTTTCCTTCTCCTACTATATTTAGTACCCTTCCGCCATCGGAAATCCAATTACCACTTTCATCTAGCTTAGTACCAGCATGAAAAACTAGCACACCAGGAATGTTTTCAATTTTATCCAATCCTTTAATTACCTCTCCTTTTTGATAATCACCAGGATAGCCTTTACTTGCAACAACTACACAAACTGTAGTTTTGTGATTAAACTCCACCATTTTTGTATTTAACTTGCCTTCTGCAACTGACAACATCAACTTTAGCAAATCACAATTTGGATCAAGTCTAGGTAACATAGATTGTATTTCCGGATCCCCAAACCTAACATTATACTCAAGAAGCTTTGGACTATCTTTGCAAATCATTAAACCAGCAAAGAGTACTCCCTTATAGGATGTTCCCATGTTAGTCAGTGCTTGAATTGTAGGATATATTATTTTTTGGATAATTTTTTGCTCCATCTCCTCACTTATAATCGAAGGTGATGAGTATGACCCCATGCCTCCAGTATTTTGTCCCTCGTTATTTTCACCAACTCTCTTGTAATCTTTTGCACACCCAAGGGTTACTACCTTCAACCCATCAATAAGAGCAAAAAAACTTACTTCCTCTCCAATTAAAAACTCTTCTATGATTATTTCTTCACCTGACTCACCAAGATTTTTCTCCACTAGCATTGAATCTATTGCTGAAAAAGCCTCATTTTCTGTGTGGCATATTATGACACCTTTCCCTGCTGCAATTCCATTTGCTTTAATTACAAGCGGCAATTTTATTTTATTACTACGGACAAAATTTTTAGCTAACCTTTCATCAATAAAACGTTCATACTTGGCGGTCGGTATATCATATTGTTTACATAGTTCCTTCGTAAAAGACTTTGATGCCTCAAGTTTTGCAGCTGCTTGACTTGGAGCAAAAACATTTATTCCCTCTGCAGTTAAATCATCAGCAAGTCCATTAATTATCGGTTGCTCTGGACCAATAATTACTAGCTCTATATTTTCTTTCTTGCAAAATTGTGTAACATCCACTGAATCTTGAATATTTATATTCACAAGAACTCCAAAATTCTCCATGGCCGGGCGACCAGGAGTAACATATAACTTAGTCAAGGTAGGAGACTTCTTTAGAGCCCAAAGTAAAGCATGCTCACGCCCACCAGAACCTATAACCAAAACCTTCATCTTTATTTCCTCGCTTTTCTATATATGTCAAAATTATTGTTTGCTTATAACAGTATCATTACTCATGTATCTTTGCAACACGTTTGGTATTGTAACTGACCCATCGGAATTTTGATAATTCTCCATTATGGCAACAATTGTTCTTCCTATGGCTAAAGCTGAGCCGTTTAAAGTGTGAACGTATTTTTTTGTTTTTCTGTCAGTTTCTAAGAAGTATTTAGTGTTCATTCTTCTTGCCTGGAACGTACCGCAATTTGAGCAGCTTGATATTTCTCTATATTTATTTTGCTCAGGTAACCATACCTCTATGTCATAAGTCTTTTGTGCAGCAAAACCCATATCGCCACTGCAAAGTAGCATTACTCTGTACGGTAATTCTAGTTTTTTTAATATCTCTTCAGCAACACTAGTCATACGTTCAAGCTCGTCTTTTGACTGGTCTTCAGTTGTGATGCTTACCAACTCCACTTTACCAAATTGGTGTTGCCTTATCATACCTCTTGTATCTCGTCCTGCACTGCCAGCTTCTTTACGAAAACATTCTGAATATGCAGTAAAACGAATAGGCAGTTCTTTTTCTTCTATTATTTTGTCAGCAACTAAATTTGTTAAAACTACTTCACTTGTGGGAATTAATCTTAATTTATCGGTAGTTAAATATGAGTCATCAGAAAATTTTGGTAGCTGACCAACGTTATACATCGCCTCGTTTTTCACCAGGGCTGGGTGATGCACCTCAGTATAGGCAAATTCATTAACATGTGTTTCCAGCATAAAATTTATTAATGCTCGTCCAAGCTTAGCTAACTGTCCTTTTAATATTGTAAACCTTGATCCAGAAATTTTTGCTGCTTGTTCAAAATCCATCAAGCCTAACCTTTCTCCGAGTTCATAATGAAATTTTGGTGTAAAATCAAATTTTCTTCTCTCTCCATATTTTCTGATTTCTACGTTAGAGCTCTCATCTTCACCTATTGGCACGTTTTGTGCAGAGATATTTGGTAAGTTAGATAAGATATTCATTAAGTTATCTTTCTCCGTTTGCTCTTTTAAGCTGATTGCTTCTATCTCATTTGTTATGTTTCTTGACACTTCTACCTCATTTTCACAGGAGCTTTTGTTCATTTTAAGCCTCTTTATTTCTTCCGTGATCTCATTGCGTTGCTTATTTAAAGCTTGCAATTTAGTAGTCAGTGATCTTTTTTTATGGTCAATCTCTAATATTTCTTCTGTAGTAAATTCTTTCACCCCTCTGCTTTTTATTGCTTTTTCAAATCCTTCAGGGTTTTTGCGTATATGTTCTATATCATGCATATGTTGTGCTATTACTAACATCATTACTGTACTTCAAAAGCTTTTAATGCTCAATATTTTTACATATAAATGCTAATATTGATTTTACCTTCATAATTTGCTAGAATTAGTTAACGTAGTATTCATAAAATATAACATGTTGGGCATCCGAGAAAAGTACAATACATTTAAAGAGAGTACTCACTTCACTAAACTTAAGGCTAGTGGAAGATTTGCTGTCTACGCTTTTTGTATATATTTGGCGACTACATTTACCATTGGCTGTTTGGGATTGATAATGGGATCTTTCCTCTTAACCTTACCACTTGCTATGCTCATCTCCAACCCTATAGTTTGGATTTTAATGGGAATAGTGCTTACAGCAACATACAAGATGGTTATTGAACCTTTATTTTACTTGGTAAAAGATTATGTTGATGAAAAAGGAACTGTAAAGGAAGAAAAGAGTCCAAAAGAGCAAAAATTCACAAGAAGTAAATCACTGGATAGTGGACTAGATACTATATCAAGACAAACAAATGATTCGGATAAGAGGGTACGTAGAAATTCCTATTCTCCATCTACAGATAGTGGTATTGCACCAGGAAGTGAACCTGCCTCAAGTAACAATAGTCGTAGAAATTCTAATGCTTCAGGAGATAGTGGTTTGGGTGGCAAGGAGTTTCATGAAGATTTACAAACTCTTATGCATCAGACAAATAGAGAAAATTACTATTACTGGCTACAAGAACATGATATTTCTCATATTGCAAGAGCTGTATATAACTATTCAGAAAATTCAAGTGGCAATGTACTTTTTTGTATTCCTGGTGATGTGAGTACTTTAAACTCAAAACTGAAAGAGTATAAAATAGAACAAGGGAACACAAAAAAAATCTTTGCCTCGATTATTAATTTAGGAGGAAATCACTGGGTAACACTGATAGTCACATGTAATGGTAACAGACAATTTAGAGCTTATTATTGTGACTCATTTGGTAATTTATTACCAAATGAGATTGAAGGAAAGGTAAAAGACGATATAAGTCTTGCTAATGAGATTGCTGAGAAGTGTCTAGTACCCTTAAGTAATGAGGTGGGAAGTTTAATACGGGAAAGAGAAAATAATCCAGATAATGCTAGCCTTAAAGAGAAAAAAGATGATGTTGAAAAAACATTAGGTCATGCAAGAGAAGATAGAAATAAGTTAGTTAGTAAGCCAATTGATACTAGTTATATAGTGGGCATATTGCAGGAAACCTTAGAGATAGGAAATGATAGCATAAAGAGTTCTGCGGTTGATCAGCAAAAAGATGGCTGTAATTGTGGAGTATTTGCTTTAGAAAATGCTCATAGGATTACGGAAATGCTCAACGAGGATAAATCATTTGATGAAATTGACAGAGAGTTATCAAAGTACAAGCCTAAGCCAGAAGAATTGCAAGAAAAAAGAAGAGAGTTCGCAAAAGCACTTATGGAAGATGAAGAGTGGAAAGAATCCATTGCTGAAGGTGGAATTTTACATGATACTATACAGCAGCTTAGTCTTGAAGATAGTAAGAAAGAGGAAACACAACCTGCCACAAGTTCATCTCTGCAAGATGCTATAATAATGGCTTATAACAGTGTCAAAAATACATTTTTTAGCAACTAGAAAGCCTGTGTCTCTCCAAGTAGGAAATCTAACTATTGATTCTCCAGTTATTTTAGCGCCAATGTCTGGAGTGACTGACTATCCATTTAGGAGTATTGTAAAGAAACTTGGTGCAAGTTTGCTAGTCTCAGAAATGATTGCAAGCAGAGCTATGATCATGCAAACTCGCCAGAGCATGCAAAAAGCAAAAGTCGATGAACTAACCGCTGTACAACTTGCTGGTTGTGAGCCTGATGTTATGGCGGAAGCTGCAAAGTTAAATGAGGGCATGGGTGCAAAAATCATAGATATAAATTTTGGTTGTCCAGTTAAAAAAGTTGTAAACGGTTACGCAGGGTCAGCACTTATGCGTGATGAAAAAAAGGCTGCTGAGATAATAGAAGCTGTAGTCAAGGCAGTGAGTGTGCCAGTTACAGTAAAAATGCGTACTGGATGGAATGACGAAAATCGTAATGCTCCGCGCTTGGCAAAAATTGCAGAAGATTTGGGAGCAAAGATGATTACTGTACATGGAAGGACAAGGGCACAGCTTTATAATGGTCAAGCAGATTGGAAATTCGTTAGAAATGTTAAAGAGCAGGTAAAAATTCCAGTTATAGTAAATGGAGATATTAAGAGTTTGAATGATGTTCAAAGTGCACTTAAAGAATCTGGGGCAGATGGAGTAATGATAGGTCGTGGTGCTTACGGCAAACCTTGGCTGATTAATCAAGCAATAAACTTTTTGAGTGGAAATAAAGTTTCTGAGCCAACAGCCTCAGAGAGATTAAGCATAATACTCAAGCATTATGACAGTATTCTTGAGTACTATGGAAGCGATACAGGAATAAAGATGGCCCGCAAACATATAGGATGGTACAGTAGCGGGCTTCAAAACTCATCTGAATTTCGTGTAAGAGTAAATAACATAATAGACAGCACAGAGGTGAAAGAAAATATAACTGATTTTTTTAGTTAAAAACAGATTAAACATACTACCTCATTAGCTATATTCAACTTGACTGATCATAGTGCGATGCCACCACACTCTCTTCTTCATCAGAATGTAATTGATAACTATTATCACTCAGCAATTTTTCGTCATAAGTCTCAATATCAAAATATTTTTCATATTTATCTATATTTTCACAAAGCGAAAGTGCTTTCACCTTATTCATAACTAAACCCGTACCAGCAGGAATTAATCTTCCTACTATAACATTTTCTTTTAACCCACTCAAAGGATCACTCTTTCCACAAAATGCTGCTTCCGTAAGTACTTTTGTTGTTTCTTGGAAAGAGGCAGCAGAAATAAAGGAATTAGTTTCAAGGCTTGCTCTAGTAATTCCCTGCAGAATAGGAAGATAATGAGCAGGTCGTTTTCCAGAGTTATTCATAGCATCATTTTCTCTATCAATTTCCAGCCTGTCGATATTTTCTCCAATTAAGTACATAGTATCACCAGGATCGGTAATTTCTACTTTTTGTAGCATTTGCTTTAAGATCACTTCTAAATGCTTGTTATCTATGCGCACACCTTGCAATCTATAAACTTGCTGTATTTCAGAAATCATATAGTGTGCTAACGCTTCTAACCCAAGCACACGTAGAATATCATGAAGATCAGGATCGCCATCCATCAATAAATCACCTTTACGCACAAAATCACCTTCATTGACTATTACATGCTTACTTCTTGATACTAAATACTCAACTGGAGAAGCTTGCTCATCTACAGGTTTAATTACTATACTGCGTTTTCCTCTACGGTCTTTTTCAGAGAACGTTACATAGCCATCTATTTCACTAACGATAGCATGCTCTTTAGGACGACGTGCTTCAAATAATTCTATAACCTTAGGCAAGCCACCAGTAATATCACGAGTTCTAACTGACTCTCTCGGCGTTCTTGTGATAACATCACCTGCATGAACCTTTTGGCCATCCTGTACATTAAGCACTGCACCAACTGGTATAAAGTAACATGCTTCCACACCACTTGAAAGTGTTATTACTTTTTCATTATCATCAAGCAGTGCAATACGAGGACGTAAATTAGCTACACCAGAGTGCAATTTCCAATCCTTTACTACTCTATTTGATATTCCTGTAGATTCATCCATCACTTCAGTGATTGAAATTCCATCTTTTAAATCCTGGTAAGATATTGTACCACTCTTTTCCGTAATAATAGGTAGTGTATACGGATCCCATTCCGCAACTTTATCACCAATTTTTACTAACTCACCCTCATTTACATAAAGTTTAGCACCATAAGGTACACTGTGCTTCAATTTTTCACTACCAAGGCTATCAATTAAAACGACTTCACAGGAACGGCTTATCACAATTTTATTTCCGTTTTTATCTATAATTATATTACTATTGTTTAATTTTATTCTAGCATTAATAGAAGCTATAATATTTGAGGATTCAACACCTCTAGTCATTACCCCACCTATATGGAAAGTACGCATCGTTAACTGAGTACCTGGCTCTCCAACAGATTGAGCAGCGATAACACCAACTGCTTCACCTATTGAAACAATTTTACCAGTTGCAAGGTCTCTTCCATAACACAAAGAACACACACCAGGACTTATTTCACAAGTTAAAGGCGATCTAATTTTTATAGCATCAAGACCTGCAATGTTGATTTGCTTTACTTTATCTTCATCAATTAATTCCCCTGCTTTTAATAATAACTCTTTGGTTACTGGGTTATATATATCATTTGCAGCTGTTCTACCCAGTACAACACTCTCTAGAGATGCAACTATAGTACTACCTTCAACTATAGCTCTTACAATAAGGCCATTTTTCGTTTTACAGTCATGTTTTGTAACTATGCAATTTTGAGATACATCAACCAAGCGACGAGTTAAGTATCCAGAGTTTGCAGTTTTAAGTGCAGTATCAGCTAAACCTTTACGCGCACCGTGAGTAGAATTAAAGTATTCAAATACATTTAATCCTTCGCGAAAATTAGAAATTATAGGTGTTTCTATAATTTCACCAGAAGGTTTGGTCATTAACCCTCGCATTCCTGCTAACTGCTTCATCTGGGAAGTAGAACCTCTTGCACCGGAGCTAACCATCATATATATTGAATTGTACTTACTATTTTCATCATACAGAGACATCGCTTTTAACATATCATTCGCTATTATATCTGTGCACTTAGACCACTCATCTATAACTTTATTATACCTCTCACTTTTAGTGATTAGTCCGTCTTGATACTGTGCAGAAAACTTCTTAATTTCACCCCTTGTATAATCAACGTGTGTAGCTTTAGTTTCAGGTATGACCATATCGCAACGACTAAAAGAAGTACCAGAAAATGTAGCATACTCAAAGCCAAGTGTCATCAATTTATCAGAAAATACCACTGTAGCACTTTGACCGCAGCTACGATATACTAAATCAACAATGCTAGTTATTTCCTTAACTGTTAATACCTGATTTATTAAATCGAAGCTTAGATTCTTATGTTTAGGAAAAATCTGCCATAATATTAAACGTCCAGGAGTTGTAAAAATAGTTTTATACTGAATGTTTCCATCGCTATTGATGTATTCCATTTTGTACTTTATATGAGAATGAATACGTAGAGTACCGTTGTTTAAGGAATGCTCAACTTCACAAAAAGCACAGAGAAGCGGTAAATCATCTTCCTTAAGTTGCTGTAAAGTTAGGTAGTATATACCAAGCACTATATCTTTACTAGGAACTATAATCGGTCTTCCATTAGAAGGACTTAAAATGTTATTAATTGACATCATCAACACTCTAGCTTCAAGTTGAGCTTCCAATGAAATTGGCACATGTACCGCCATTTGATCACCATCAAAGTCAGCGTTAAATGCTGTACAAACAAGTGGATGAAGCTGTATTGCTTTACCTTCAATAAGGACTGGCTCAAAAGCCTGAATACCAAGCCTGTGTAGCGTAGGCGCTCTATTTAGTAAAACAGGATGCTCTTTTATTACTTCTTCAAGCATATCCCAGACTTCTGGCTTTTCTGCTCTTATTAACTTACTAGCAAATTTAATAGTTGGAGCCATTCCATATATTTTAAGCCTTGAGTAAACAAAAGGTTTGAATAACTCAAGAGCCATTCTTTTCGGTAATCCACACTGATTTAGTTTCAAAGTTGGACCAACAACTATTACAGAACGTCCAGAGTAATCTACCCTTTTTCCTAAAAGATTCTGACGGAAACGACCTTGCTTTCCTTTCAGCATATCGCTAATAGACTTTTTATATCCAGCAGCGCCAGCTTTATTTACCAGAGCATTACGACGACTATTATCAAAAAGAGAATCAACTGCCTCTTGTAACATTCTTTTCTCATTACGAATCATAATCTCAGGAGGATTTAAACTTAACAATTTTCTCAATCTATTATTTCTATTAATAATAGTTCTATAATGATGATTTAAATCAGAAACTGCAGGTCGACCACTTTCAAGCGATACCAAGGGACGCAAGTCAGGTGGTAAAATAGGTATAGCTGTAAGTATCATCCACTCAGGTCTGTTTCCAGACTTGATAAAATTTTCAACAATACGTAATCTCTTTATAATTTTCTTTCTTCTCATTTCAGAAGCAACAGACTCTAACTCCTGTCTTAAATTCTTCCTAATTTCATGTAAATCAAGGCGTATTAGCAATTCTCTTATAGCTTCAACACCTTGCATAGCTATAAAGCTATCGACCCCATAGCTATCTTTAGCTTCATTATAAGCTTTCTCACTAATAATTTCACCTTTTTCAAAAGAGGAAACAAGAGGATCTATTACAACATAATTATCACTATATAAAATACTTTCGATATCTCTAAGAGACATATCTAATAATGCTCCAATTCTTGAAGGAAGTGACTTCAAAAACCATATATGAGCAACAGGAGATGCAAGCTCTATATGACCCATTCTTTCTCTTCTTACTTTAGAAGATGTAACTTCTACTCCACATTTTTCGCATATACGGCCCCTATGTCTTCTTTTTTTGTACTTTCCACATAAACATTCATCATCATTGACAGGACCAAAAATTTTAGGACAAAATAATCCACCTTTCTCAACTTTGAATGTACGGTAGTTTGCAGTTGAAACATCTGTTATCTCTCCATAAGACATACGTTTAATACTTTCAGGGCTAGCAATGGAAATGCTAACCTCATTAAAAGATTGTGCGATATTAGTGTGAGATATATCTTCAATTACTATGTCATTTTGCTTCAAATCCACATTAAAACACAAGGAACGCAACTCTTTTATCATGACATTAAAGGATTCAGGAATTCCACATTCAAAGTTACTGTCACCTTTTATTACCGATTCATAAATCTTAACCCTGCCATTAATGTCATCAGACTTCACAGTTAACATTTCCTGCAAAGTGTAAGCAGCACCGTAGGCTTGCAGTGCCCAACATTCCATTTCACCAAAACGCTGACCACCAAAATGAGACTTTCCTCCAAGAGGTTGTTGAGTAACCAAACTATAAGGTCCTACTGAACGCGCATGAATTTTACCATCTACTAAGTGATGCAACTTAAGCATGTACATGTAACCAACTGTAACTTTGCGATCAAACTTCTCACCCGAACAACCATCATACAATACAACTTGCCCAGAGTTATCCAATCCAGCAAGTTCAAATAGCTTTACTATTTGTTCATCTTTTGGACCTTCAAATACAGGTGCAGTAACAGGAATGCCATCACGCAACTTATACGCAAATTCAATGAGGTGATTATCATTAATATTGCGAATGTTATTACAAATAGATAAATTACTGCCACAACTATAAACCTCAATCAGGAAGTGACGTAAACTACTGTGTGCATCTTTACAAGAGTTGAAATAATTCTCTACTGATGTAGTCAATTCATTATTTAATTCATCCTTATTAGGCGTATCTAAAATAGAAGCCGTTATTTCATCATCATTAATATCCTCAAATTTTTTATTATCAAGATATAATGCTGCAAATTTTTCAAAATCATCATCACTGAGAGATCTAATTGCCTCACAAAAAGCACGTTTGATTTTATTGATCTCATCAAGAATATTGCCTACTTTTTCTCCTAATTTTTTACAAGCCCAACCTACATGCGTTTCCAATATTTGACCTACATTCATTCGCGAAGGAACGCCAAGAGGGTTAAGAATAATATCAATAGGAGTACCATCTTCTAAATAAGGCATATCTTCTACTGGAACAACTCGAGAAATCACACCTTTATTTCCATGTCTACCAGCCATTTTATCCCCTGGCTGCAAACTATGTTTTACAGCAATAAAAACTTTTACTGACATCGACACACCTTGAGGCAGATCATAACCTTCATGCAATTTTTCTACTTTTCGCTTAAAGTTTGTTATTGCATGTGATACTTTTTCATCAAAATCTTTTTTTAAGCTCTCAACTTGCTTAGAAATAGATTGGTTTTTCAATCCTATATCCCACCATCCCTCACGTTCAATAAAATTAATACTTTCTCGATCTTGAGAGCCAGAATTAATAAGAATTTTTCTTAATTCATCATAGAAATATTGATTAATAACATTGATTATATGGTCTCGTTCTTTCTCAAAGTCGTTTGCCTCTTTTTGCTTAATAAGAAACGCCCTTTCGTTTTCTTCTTCCCCTCTGCGTGTAAAGACCTGCACATCAATCACTATCCCTTCAATATCTGGAGATGTATATAAAGAGGAATCCACACAATCGAATGACTTTTCACCAAAAATTGTCATTAACAATTTTGTCTCAGGAGGCAATGAAAGAGAATGCTTAGGTGTAACTTTCCCCACCAAAATATAACCTGGACCAACTCTTGTACCAACCTTTACTATACCACTATCATCCAAGTGATAAAGATTTTCTTCATTAACACCGGGTATGGCACGAGTTATTTTTTCCGACCCTAAAGGAGTGTCATGTACAACACATTCAAATTCTTCTATATGAATAGAAGTAAATAGATCTTTTTTAACAACTTCACTAGAAATAATGATTGAGTCTTCAAAATTATAACCTTGCCAAGACATAAAAGCGACTAGCAAGTTTTGGCCAAGTGCCAATTCACCGTTATTAATAGCAGGACCATCAGCTATCACATCACCTTCCTTAACACAATCACCTACATGCACCAGTGGTTTCTGGTTAATACAAGTATTATGGTTAGAACGCTGAAATTTTCTTAGATGATAAATATCTACATCCAAGTAGTTAATTCCTCCTTTGTCAAAAGCACGTATAACTATAGAGTTACTATCTGAGCTGTCAACTATGCCACCACGTTTTGCTAAAACTACAGCACCAGAGCCAGAAGCTACGAAAGACTCCATGCCAGTAGCAACCAAAGGAGCAGTAGGCTTCAATAAAGGTACAGCTTGACGCTGCATATTTGAACCCATTAACGCTCTATTAGCATCATCATTTTCTAAAAATGGAATTAAAGAAGCAGCAACCGATATTACCTGCTTAGGAGATAAATCAATGTAACTTACTTGATTACTATTTACCATTACAAAGGTACCAGCATACCTACAGTATAACATATCATCAACAAAGCAGTTGTTCTCATCAAGCTTTGCGCTGGTATCGGCTATATAATATAAACCTTCATCTATAGCAGACAGATACTCAATTTGATCAGTAACAACCTTATTAACTACTTTCCTATAAGGACTTTCAATGAACCCATATTTATTAATACGAGCGTATATAGCTAAGCTGTTAATTAAGCCTATATTCTGCCCCTCAGGAGTTTCAATAGGGCAAATTCTTCCGTAATGAGTTGGATGAACATCACGCACTTCAAATCCCGCCCTCTCTCTTGTTAAACCACCAGGACCTAACGCTGACAACCTTCTTTTATGTGTTATTTCAGATAATGGATTAGTCTGATCCATAAATTGAGATAATTGGGAAGAGTTGAAAAAATCTCTTAAGACATTGGTTAACACTTTTGGATTTATAAAATCAGATGGAGAGACTTTATCTAAACTAGAAGTAGACATAGAATCAACTACTGCCCGTCCCAATTTTAATAATCCAGTTCTAAATTGATTTTCTATAAACTCTCCAACTGAACGGACTCTTCTATTTGCTAAATGATCAATATCATCTACAGATCCTTGACCATCACGTAACAATACTATTTTTCTTATAATTTCAATAATGTCTTCATGTGTTAAAGTAGTTAAATTTTCCTCATAATTTAACCCAAGGCAAGAGTTAAGTTTCAATCTACCAATGTTAGACAAATCATAATATTCCGGACTGAAGAAAAGATTACGAAAAAACTCCTCTACTATCTTTAAAACAGGAACTTCACCTGGACGCAAAACCTTATATATTTCATATAGAGCGTTCTCATAAGACATGTTTTCATCTAAGAAAAGTGTGTTTAATATGTAAGGTCCAACAGAAACATTATCTATGTTCAACACTGATATTTTATCTATAGATAATAATTCAAGCTTTTTTATATCCTCTAATTTTATAGATTCACCAGCAGATAAGATTTTTGTAGAACTAGCACTATCTATTAAATCTTCTGCAAGAAATAAACCACATATAGAATCATAAGGAATTAGATACTCTTTCAACCCGTTATCATATAGATTTTTAGCTAATTTTGAAGTAATACGAACATTAGCTTTAAGTAACACATTGCCTTCAACATTCTTTAAATCAAAAGGAAGCCTCACTCCCTTGAATTTATCAGGGGAAAAAGGTACTTTCCAGCCACTTTTATGTTTTATATACTCTATTTTTTCATAAAATTTATTAAGTATGTCATTATTTGATAAGCCTAAAGCCTTTAATAAAACTGATATTGGCAACTTTCTCTTTCTATCAATACGAAAATACAAATGATCTTTAACATCAAACTCAATATCAAGCCAAGAACCTCTATAAGGAATAACTCTAGCAGAATAGATCAATTTGCCAGAATTGTAAGTTTTTCCCTTATCACTATCAAAAAACACTCCAGGAGATCTATGCATTTGTGAAACGATAACTTTCTCTACGCCATTGATGATGAAAGTACCTTTATCAGTCATCATAGGCAGTTCACAAAAGCGAACCTCCTGCTCTTCAGCAGATTTTATAACAGTTGCAAGCTTAGAATGATCATCATATTCTTTAATCTCTTGATATTTTTCAAGAGAAACACCATCCTGCATAATAACAAGACGTATAGAAGCAATAACCTGAGCAGAAAAAGTTATACCACGTTTTATACATTCAGATTCACTATACTTAAGATCATCTACCCTACAATTCAAAAATTCGATAGTAGCCCTATGCAAAGGATCAGATATTGGAAAAATTGTATGAAAGATAGCTTCAAGTCTTTCATTACTCTCATTATTAGGAGTAAAGGAATTATATGACCCCTTTTGGACTTTAACCAAATCCAACAAAGAATCTTTTAAATCAATCGACCTGGAATAAGAAACTCTAGGAACAAAAGCACTAGAAGCACACATATAAGAAGAATCAACCATTAAAATACCTTCACTAATTAAAAGAGCTATATCAACATAAAATTAATATACTAACATTTTATTCAAGCTCAACTTTAGTTGCTCCTGCTTCAATAAGTTTTTGCTTTATTTTTTCTGCTTCGTCTTTAGAAACATTAGCAGTCAAATCTTTGGGTAAAGACTCAACTAATTCTTTCGCTTCTTTTAAATTCAATGTAGAATTAACTTCTCTAATAGCTTTAATCACTCCTATTTTTTTGCTTGCATCAATCTCTTTGATTACAACTTTATATTCAGCTTTTTCTTGAGCAACAGGAGCAGTAGCATTATCACTAATAGGCACCCCAGCACCAACAGCTCCACCAAGAAAAGAACCACTAGGCAACCCTATTTTTTCTTCTAGAACCTTTACAAGTTCAGAAGCCTCTAATAGATTTAAAGATAATATTTTATCAACCAAATCACTTGTTACATTATTCATACTTACCACCTTATTTAACAACAAATTTATTTTTTAGAACTACAGTAATCCAAAACTCTCATAAGCCTCATAGAAGATGAATTAATAGACAATGCTAACCTAGCAGGAATATCATAAGATATTAAACGCATAATTTTAACACGCAATTCATCCAAAGAGGGAAGCTTAGCCAATTTGTTAACATCTTCCACTGTTAACAATTCATTTATGTGAGCCGCACAAATCACAGACATTTTTTCTTTGTTAGCATTAATAAAATCAACTATTAACTTTGCAGCTTCTACTATAGCGCTAGAGTATATAATAGCAACAGAACCAGAAAATCTATCTGATAAATAAGAAAATTTACCAGTCCTTTCCAAAGCCAAGCAAGCTAGAGTATTTTTAACTACTAACATCCCACCCATTACAGATTTTAGACTATTCCTAAGAATTAATGAATTGCTAACATTCATAGACTTGAAATTTACCAATATTAAGAAATCATTATTTACAAACACATTCATTATGTTTTGTATAAATTCATCCTTATCTTTACGCTTCACAACTTCGCTCCCTTAAATTATATCTTCTACTTTGTTTATTTTATGAGCTTTACCCATAGTTGAATTTAAAAAAACGCTTTTAAAGTAAACTCCTTTCACAGAAGCAGGTTTATTGTCTCTAATTACTTTAAGAAAGGCTTTTAAATTTTCCAGCAAATCATCAATATCAAATTTAATACTTCCTAATTTACCATGAACAACCCCATTTTTATCCGTCCTGAATTTTATTTGACCAGACTTAATGGTTTTAGTAGCTTCCGCAATGTTAGAAGTCACAGTACCAAATTTAGGGTTAGGCATCAGCCCTTTAGCACCCAATACTTTTGCAATAGGAGTGATTTTTGCCATGAAATCAGGAGTAGTGATGCACCAATCAACATTCAACTTTCTACCTTTTTTTATCTCTTCAACTAAATCTTCTCCTCCTGTAATATCAGCACCAGCTTTTTCAGCTTCTAATAAATGTTTATCTTGAGCAAAAACAGCTACTTTAATATTCTTCCCGATACCTTTAGGCAAAACTACTGTACCACGCACCTGCTCTTCAGATTTACGTGAATCTACACCTAAATTGACTGCGATATCAACTGATTCATTAAATTTTGCTGAAGCAGACTCAACAATCTTCTCCAAACACTGCTTAGAATCATCATTATATGTACTCATTTACCTAACCTTCCACAACTTCTATACCCATAGATTTTGCAGTGCCTATAACCATCTTCACTGCTGAATCTTCATTATCCACTTTCATATCAACCATCTTACACTTTGCCACTTTAATGATAGCAGACATAGATAATTTAGCCACTAATTCTTTACCAGAATTACCAGAACCTTTACTTAATTTAGCTTCCTGCTTAAGCAAATAAGCCACAGGCGGACCGCTGACAGTAAAATCATGAGAGCGATCATCCTTTATGGAAATTCTCACCGTTACTAAATCACCTACTTTATAACTAGCGTTAGCAGCGCTAGTAGCTTTATTAAAAGCTTCACAAAATTTAGGAACAGGTATACCACGCGGGCCAAGTACTGAAGCAATTTTCGGTCCTGGAACTGCTTTCCCAGCTTCCATAAGTAAGTTAATCTTAGCAACTATATTACTCATAATTAATCCTCTATTTTCTCTACTTGAGCCAAATCAAGCTCTATTATTGTTGGCTTACCTAAGATTGATACTTCAACATTAATAATTTTTTTCTCGTCATTTACCATATCTACCTTACCAGTAAAATTTTGAAAAAGACCATCATTAATTTTTACTTTTTCACCTTTCTCATAACCATAACTCAACTTTTTCGTTTCTTGAGCATTGTAAAGCGCACTACACATTAAGCGAATCTCATTATCCTCAATCACCTTTGGAACATTACCATTTTTCAAAAATCCATAAACCTTAAGAGATTTTGGTATATTATTAATAAAATTTAATACCTCATCGCATAAATTCATGTATAAAAAGACATAACCAGGAAAGGACTTCCTTCGTTTAGCATTTTTCTTAGATTTTAAATCCATCTCACTTAATTCTTCACAAGGAATAAAAACCCTATTAAAATAATTATTAATATTCAATCTCATAGAATTTTCTAATATATATTGGCGCACTTTCTCTTCATAATTAGAGGCAACTCTTAAAATGTACCACTTATATCTATTAAATTCCTTACGTTTTAAAATTACCTCATCATCTGAAATCATCTCAAAATGACCAGACTCATCACCACAAAACCCAGTCATTTGATTCAAAATATTTTTGCTTTCATCACACAGATGCATACATATATATACTTCACATAACTCTTTTATATCAGATTTTACATCACATACTGTCTGATAAGGAATAAACACCTCCTTAAAGTAAACAGTATTGGTTGCCAACTCGCATATATCCTTCTCATACCCGTAATCGACTTTAATGATATACCATTTATACTTATATTCCATAAATAATTCCAAATAAAGTCTTAATTATGTAAAGAGACATAAAATCTACGAAGCAAAAGAAAATCGAAAAGCATAATATAACAGTTATTACAATAAACAAAGATGACAATACCTGCTGTTTTTTTATCCAAGCAATTCTCCTTATTTCTTGCTTTATATCGCAAAAAAAAACATACAGGTTTTTTAACATTTCTACCATAATATTAACGCAGGAGCGATAGGAATTGAACCTACAACCTCTGGTTTTGGAGACCAGCGCTCTACCAATTGAGCTACACTCCTATAATTCAAAGGGTTTACTCTAAAATTTCCGAAACAACGCCAGAACCAACAGTTCTACCACCTTCTCTTATCGCAAAACGCAATCCTTTATCCATTGCTATTGGTACTTGCAACTCCACTTCTATACTTACATTGTCCCCTGGCATTACCATCTCCTTTCCATCTAGCAATTTTATGCTCCCAGTTACATCCGTTGTCCTTAAATAAAACTGTGGCTGATAATTTCCAAAAAATGGTGTATGCCTTCCTCCTTCTTCTTTCTTCAATATATACACCTCCGCATTAAATTTCTTATGCGGGGTTATTGTCCCTGGTTTTGCCAATACTTGCCCTCTCTCCACTTCTTC
Organism: Wolbachia endosymbiont of Nasonia giraulti; assembly: GCF_048054155.1. Taxonomy (NCBI): domain Bacteria; kingdom Pseudomonadati; phylum Pseudomonadota; class Alphaproteobacteria; order Rickettsiales; family Anaplasmataceae; genus Wolbachia; species Wolbachia endosymbiont of Nasonia giraulti. The sequence goes on along the minus strand of NZ_JAFEVH010000002.1, from coordinate 12,690 downwards.
TCTCTTTGTTCCTCTTAGTAGTATTCCTACATTGAGTCCTGCACTTCCCTTATCTAGCAACTTCTTAAACATCTCAACACCAGTACATATCGTCTTTTGCGTCGCTTTCAGACCTATTATCTCTATCTCATCCCCTGTCTTTATCTCCCCCTTCTCTATTCTTCCTGTTACTACCGTCCCTCGGCCCGATATTGAAAATACATCTTCTATTGGCAACAAAAACGGCAAATCTATAGGCCTTGGAGGTACTGCCACATACTCATCTAACTTCTCCATCAATTTATCTATTGATTTCTTTCCATACTCACTACTATCATCCTCTAATGCTTTTAACGCAGACCCAACTATCATAGGCACTTCATCACCTGGAAATCCATACTTACTCAGCAGCTCTCTCACTTCCATTTCTACCAAATCTATCATATCAACATCAGCAACATCAGCTTTATTTATATATACCACGATATATCCAACACCCACCTGTTTTGCCAGCAATATATGCTCTCTCGTTTGTGGCATCGGCCCATCAACCCCTGACACTACCAATATCGCTGCATCCATCTGTGCTGCACCTACTATCATATTCTTTACATAATCAGCATGTCCAGGGCAATCAACGTGTGCATAGTGTCTCTTTTCTGTTTGATACTCAACATGCGCTGTTGCTATTGTTATCCCTCTCTTTCTTTCTTCTGGCGCTTTATCTATTTGATCATATGCTACAAAATTACCATAATGCTTTGTTATCGCCGCTGTTAACGTTGTCTTCCCATGATCCACATGTCCTATCGTTCCCACGTTTACATGCGGCTTTCCAAATGCTTCTACTATCGCTGTCATAATTACTAACCTTTAATTATACTTTAACTTTAACTCATCAACCACATATTGTGGCACTTGTTCATAACAAGAAAAATGCATACTATACTGAGCTCTTCCCTGAGATATAGAACGCAAAACATTTATATAACCAAACATATTTGCAAGAGGAACCGAAGCAGTAATTATTTTGCTATTATTACCTAAATCCAGCATATCAACAACACTGCCTCTTCTACCATTTATATCACCCATAACATCACCCATATATTCTTCAGGAGTAATGATTTCCACTTTCATTATAGGTTCTAGCATTTTTGGACCAGCTTTATTTGCCATTTCCTTAAAAGCACCTTTAGCAGCAAGTTCAAAAGCCAAAGGACTAGAATCAACATCATGAAAAGCACCATCAAGAAGAGTAGCCTTAAAATCAATCAATGGAAAGCCAGAAATTATACCACCTTCTTTTATCAACTCTAAGCCATTTTGCACTCCAGGTATATACTCTTTTGGAATAGCACCGCCTACAATTTTACTTTCAAACTGAAAGCCAAAACCAGGCTCAAGAGGTTCGAATTTTATTTTAACTTTAGCAAACTGACCAGCACCACCTGATTGTTTTTTATGAGTGTAATCAATTTCAACAGATTTAGTGATAGTTTCACGATATGCAACTTGAGGCGCACCAACGTTAGCTTCAACATTAAACTCGCGCTTCATTCTATCAATAATAATCTCAAGATGCAGCTCACCCATACCTTTCAATATAGTCTGCCCACTCTCCGCATTTACTGACATCCTCAAAGAAGGATCTTCTGCAACTAATCTATTCAAAGCAACACCTAATTTTTCCTGATCTGAGGTAGTTTTCGGTTCTATAGCAGTTTCAATAACAGGATCAGGAAATTCCATACGCTCTAATAGTATAGGAAAATCAGATGAACACAAAGTATCACCAGTAATTGTTTTCTTTAATCCAACTAAGGCAACTATATCACCAACTTTAGCTTCGTTTATATCTTCTCTGTTATTTGCATGCATAAGTAACATTCTACCAATTCCTTCAGTCTCATTCTTTCCAGCATTTAACACAGCAGATTTAGATTTTAACTTACCGGAATAAATACGAATAAACGTCAAGCTACCTACAAATTTATCCGTCATCACTTTAAACGCAAGAGCAACGAATTTCTCTTTTTCTGAAGGTTTGATCTCAATTTTCTTTTCTGAATCTTTAGGATCAGTTCCAATAATTACATCAACATCAATAGGAGAGGGTAAAAAATCAACCACACCATCTAAAAGTGATTGCACGCCTTTGTTTTTAAAAGCTGACCCACATAATACAGGGACAAATTTTCCTTTAATGGTCCCTCTTCTCACACACTTTTTCAATAAATCAGTTGGCAGATCGTTAGATTCAAAGTAAGTATTTATCGCCTCATCATCCATTTCAGCTGCAGCATCTAATAAAAGATTTCGATACTCTTGAGCCTTATCAAGCAAATCAGAAGGAATATCTTCATAAGAAAATTTAGCGCCTAATGTTTCTTCTTGCCATATAATAGCTTTCATAGAAATAAGATCGATTATGCCTTTAAAATCTTTCTCACTTCCTATTGGCAACTGAATAACTAAAGGTGATGCGCCAAGCTTCGTTTTTATCATATCGACACATCGATAAAAATTTGCTCCTATTCTATCCATTTTATTAACAAAGCAGATACGAGGAACGGTATATTTATCAGCTTGACGCCAAACCGTCTCAGACTGAGGCTCAACTCCAGCAACTCCATCAAATACAGCAACTGCACCATCCAAAATCCTCAAAGATCTCTCAACCTCAATAGTGAAATCAACATGACCAGGAGTATCTATTATATTAATCCTATGATCATTCCAAAAACATGTTGTTGCAGCAGAGGTAATTGTAATGCCACGCTCCTTCTCTTGCTCCATCCAATCCATAGAAGCCGCACCATCGTGCACTTCACCAATCCTATTTTGTTTACCAGTATAAAATAAAATACGCTCTGTTGTGGTGGTCTTGCCAGCATCTATATGAGCCATTATTCCTATATTTCTATACCTAGATATTAAAACTTCCATACCACAATCAATCAGCTAATATTAAAAACGAAGATGAGAAAATGCCTTATTAGCTTCAGCCATTTTATACTTTTCTTCACACATCTTAAATGCACCACCACATTTATTATAAGCATCTAATATTTCAGACTGCAAACAATAAACAGTAGTTCTACCACTCTTTTTTCGAGCAGCAGAAGTTGCTCTAGCAATCCACCTTAATGCCAAAGAAATTGCTCTATCTTGACGAATTTCAACAGGGACTTGATAAGTTGCACCACCAATACGCCGAGAGCGTACTTCTATAGAAGGGGTAACATTTTCTACTGCTGTTTCAAAAATTGATAAGGCATCTTTGCCTATTTTCTTTTCAGCTAAGGACAAAGCACCATAAGCAATCTTTTCTGCAATAGATTTTTTACCACATTTCATAATTATATTAATAAAACGCATAAGCAAGACACTACCATAACGAGAGTCAGGGCTTGTTCTTTTTTTTGCTTTATTACGACGTGCCATAAATTTTAACCAGATTTCTTTACACCATATTTTGAACGGGCTTTCTTTCGATTTTGCACACCACGTAGATCAAGAGCACCTCTTATTATGTGATAACGTACACCCGGCAAATCCTTAACTCGCCCACCACGTACTAAAACAACGGAATGCTCTTGTAAATTATGACCTTCGCCAGGTATATAAGCCGTCACTTCACCGTATCCACTAATCTTTACTCTAGCTACCTTACGTAGTGCTGAATTAGGCTTTCTAGGAGTTGTAGTATATACCTTAGTGCAAACACCCCTTCTTTGAGGATTGCATTTTCCCAAAGCTGGCACCTTCTTCTTGCGAGTTAACCCTGATCTACCCTTACATATTAATTGATTTATCGTAGGCATATACTGTAAATTTAAAACTCTGAAAATAACTAAGTCTTAGTTATAAAATAATAAACCTCAATAGTCAATATAAAAATAAACATTACTACTCTAATAATCTCAACCTAATTGCTTTGAAAGCTACTGATAATTATATGCTAAAGCGCATATTGGTTTTAATATTAAGAAATTATCACTTGCTGTGGTCGAATTAATATAGATATGGAACAAGTAATATACTGTGATGGCTATCAAAGAATATGCAGAAAATAATCCTTATAATAGAGCCAAGAGTTTCTAACATTAATGCAAAAATACTAACCGAATTACCAGTAAAGCCAGATGATTTTTACAATCCTACTCTTGACACTTAGATTTAATGCAGCTACCCTAAGTTCAAAATTCTATACTCAATTTTGCTGTTCTTGCATACAAGGAACACGTTTTTAGAATAATGAAAACAATCAGCGCTTTAATTAAAGAAGGGTCAAAGCTACTATCATCACATAGAATTGAATCACCACATTTGGATTGTGAAATCATCATGCAGTACGTACTTGGAGTAGAAAGATCATTCACAATCATGAATCACACCAATCAGGTACCAAGAAACAAAGAGCTTCTATTCTGGAAATTAACAAAAAAAAGAGCAGAAAGATATCCAATATCGCAAATAATAGGTAATCGTGAATTCTGGAGTAAAAATTTTATAGTTAACCAACATGTTCTAGATCCAAGACCAGATAGTGAGACAGTAATTTCAACAGTGTTAAAATATTACCAAAATAAGAAGCAAAAAATAAAAATTGCAGATTTTGGCACAGGCACAGGCTGTTTGTTGATCTCCATACTTAGTGAGTATGAATATGCTATTGGAGTTGGTTTTGAAAAAAGCCTGGAAGCATACAAAATTACCTGCCAGAACACAAAGAAACATAATCTTCTCAACAGAGCTAAAATATTTCCAAATTCGTGGACAGAATGTAGAGATTTATTTGATCTCATAATAAGCAATCCTCCATATATTAAAAGAAGTAAGTTAAAAAATCTGCAAGCTGAAGTGCAAAAAGAGCCAAGAATTGCTCTTGATGGTGGTATCGATGGATTGAGCTGTTACCTGAGTATTTTTCCAATATTGAAAAAGTGCCTTAAAAAAGATGGGTTTGCGATACTGGAAATAGGCGAAGATCAAAGCAATATTGACAAAATAATACCCTTATATGGACTGGCTTTTCAGGAATACGTATACGACTTGGCTGGAATGAAAAGATGCATTGTTGTAAAGCAAGATAAAGAACATGACTAGTAGAACGCTAGCTTTCTAAGAACCTGTTCATAATCTCAAGAAAGGCATAAAGTAAGAAAGAGTGTATAAATTAGGACATATGAGGAGTGTATACCCAAGTGACATAAGTCGAGAGAAGTTTGAGATTATTTCACCAGATCTGGAGTCTTGTGGAAAAAACAAAACCAAGAAAACTTGATTTGTATGATATATTTTGCGGAGTGTTGTACGCCCTAAAAAGTGGTTATCAGTGGAGGATGCTACCAAAAGGGTTTCCCAAAACGGCGCAATTGTTATGATTATTTCAAAAATGGAGTGAAAAAGTAAAAGGAAATAAAAAAAAGTATTTTGGAGTGCATGTTAAAAAAAATAGTTAGTGTGGTCCGACAAAACAATGTTTGGAAAGAAAAAACAGCTTTTGCATAATTGACGCTCAGAGTGTAAAGAACGCAGACACTGATGAAGAAAAAGGCTATGACGCTGGTAAAAAAATCTCAGGAATAAAACGCCATATCGCACAAGATATAGATGTTTGCTATTTATTCTTAAGCTTATTTAAATAGCATTTTACTTTTTTTAGTATGCAGAGATTTTCTAGAAATTATTCTATTGAATTCTATGATATTATTTTTTGTAGCATTGTTATACATACCATAAGAGTGAACTGACGAAATTTGTAAAGTAGCTTTATGGCTTAGCTACATGATACTAACACTCAAGTAAATTTTCATCAATGACGCAATTTGCTATGTCTATATCTCACATAACTTACAACTTGCTTTACTCCTTTTACTTTTCTTGCAATTGCTATTACAGCTTTTAATTCTGCCTTATTTTGAGCTATGCCCATCAAATAAACGACTCTATCAACTGTATTAACGCTATAATTAATTGATTTAATATTTCTTTTTCCCAAAAGCCTTGTGCTTATCTCTGCTGTTATCATACCATCTACAGTAACATCTAGCATAGAAGCCATTTTAATTGGTGTGACTCTTATTTCATTTATCACTTCTTTAATTTCTTTTTGCTGCCAAGCTATTTTCTCTGCTGTGAGTTGCTTTTCATGATTATCAACATTTCCAATGAGTAATACTCTTCCTTCACTCACTTTAACTTTTATAGATGAGAACAGTCCGTGTTTTAAGAGTCCCTTATTGATTCTTATTACTATAGTTGTATCATCAATAATGTTTCCCAAGGATTTATCTTGCATTGTTATTGCTGTAGCCGCTGCAGTTGCTGTTAACACTATACCACTTACAAGAGTCGTACAGCCACTCTGTGTAATCAGAAAAATTGCGAGTAAGAAGCTTGCTATTAATCTCATTATTAATTTCCAGAGTTTAGAGCCTTAATTAAAGAATATTAATAAGCTTTTTTTATTGTGTAAATACTATAAATTGAATAAGCCTTGAATATTTCTAAGACAGTACTTATCTTAATAGTGTTAGTTAAAGTAATTCGGGCTTAGATTCATAGTGGAGTTAACCAGTATTATAAGTTCAGTCTGTGGTACTAAAATCTAATCTTTAAATTGCATAAGATGACAGAAGTGGTTATCTATAAGTTAATGAGGGGCTCTTGCGGATATGGCGAAATTGGTAGACGCGCCAGGTTTAGGTCCTGGTGAGCTTGCTCGTGGGGGTTCAAGTCCCTCTATCCGCACTTAAAGTCATGTAACTCAGGTTTTAAGAGAAAATTTATAATCACTAAGTACACTTTTGTTTGTATAAGAACCTGTTCTTAAGGATTGTATTTAACTTAAATTCTGATAAAATGGCTTTATTAAAACATAAATAAAATATTGATAACAGGTTGTAATGTCTAGTAATATACCTCAAAATGCAGTCGAAGCAGATACATTAAGTAATATATATACCTATAAGGAACTTAGTGTAGATAAACTAAAGTATGAGTATGAAATCACAGTTAGTAGTGATTATATAGAACAAAAGATAAACTCTAGATTACAAGAAATAGCGAAGAATGCAAGATTGCCTGGATTTAGATCAGGAAAGATGCCTTACGATCTTGTTGTTACAAATTATAAAAACGAAGCTTTGGAATATGTGATAAACGATACGATTGACTATTGCTCAAGTGATTTAATGAAAAAAATCGAAGTTAAGTCTCACATCCATCCTAAGGTTGATATTATGTCATTACCAAACCTGGATAAAAAGGATGAAAAAGGTGACTTTCTGTACAAATTATCTTTTGAATCGATGCCAAAAGTGCCAGTAATAGATCTTGATAAAATAAATTTGAAGAAAGTTAAGGCAAAAATCAAAGAGGGAGACATAAAAGAATTTATTGATTCTATAAAAACAAAATTTCCTAACTTTGTCTCTGTTGATGATGCTTCTTATCAAGCAAAAAACGAGGATAAACTGATAATTGACTTTGAAGGGCGAATTAGAAATAAGCTCTTTCAAGGTGGAAGTGGCAAAAATTTTACTGTTAATTTAGGATCTGGAACATTTATAAATGGTTTTGAAGATCAATTAATTGGCATGAAAAAAGGGGAAACAAAAAGCTTTAAGTTGAGATTTCCTGAAGATTACCAGGTAATTTCCCTTGCGGGGCAGGAGGCTGCTTTTTCTGTTCGAGTTAATGATATTCAGATTGCCAAAGATTTGCAAAGTGATAATGAAATAGCTAGGAGAATTGGTTTTGAAGATCATTCTTCGCTAATAAATCATGTAAAAGAAGTAATTGATAATCAGTGTAAAGAAATGGAAGATCTCTTAATTAAGAAAGAGCTATTTGATTGTTTGGATGCTAGTTATAGTTTTGATTTGCCTATAGAAGTAGTAAAACAGGAACAGCAGAGAGTGGAAAGAGAGTTGAATGCTCAAGGTGATTCTTGTAAAGAAGCTGAAAGACGTGTAAAGCTTGCAATGCTATTTATGGAGTTCAGTAAAGAACATGAAATATCATTAACTCAAAATGATGTTATGAACGTTATTGTAAATCAATATGTCAGTAAAGATGTATCATTTGAAAGAGTATTTAAACATTTTAAATCAGATAGACAATTTCAGGAATTAGTTAGAGGGCAAGCGCTTGAGTATAAAGTGACAGATTATATGATAGAAAAAGTTAGTAAAGAAGAACAGATTGTTTCTGTGAAAGAATTAAAGGAATTATTTGATAATATTTGATAGGAAAAGGTATGACTCTTATACCAATTGTAGTTGAACAAACTAGTCGCGGTGAGCGGGCTTATGACATATATTCAAGGCTAGTAAAAGAAAGAATAATTTTCGTAACTGGCCCTATTGAAGACAACATGGCCAGCGTAATAGTAGCACAGCTTTTATTTTTAGAATCGGAAAATCCCGATAAAGACATTTGTATGTATATTAACTCACCAGGTGGTGTTGTAACTGCTGGTTTGTCGATCTACGATACAATGCAGTATATAAATCCAGACGTTTCAACTTTGTGTATAGGTCAAGCTGCATCTATGGGTTCTTTGTTGCTTACAGCTGGTGCGGAGGGTAAACGTTACTCGCTACCTCATTCAAGAATTATGATACATCAGCCATCTGGTGGTTATCGAGGTCAAGCAACTGACATAGAGATACATGCTAATGAAATTTTGCGAGTTAAGAAAAAACTAAATCAAATTTATGAAAAACATACTGGAAATTCACTAAAGAAAATTGAAGGAATGATGGAAAGAGATAAATTCATGGGTCCTGAAGAAGCAATGAAAATTGGCTTAATTGACAGAGTAATAGCTGAGCGTAAAGATATGAAGATTGAAAATATTAAAGTTAAACAAAAGGTAGTTTAATGGATAACAATAATGATTTACACTACTGTTCTTTTTGTAACAAGGCACAAAACGAAGTAGATAAATTGATTACTAACTCTTCAGATGGTTTAAAGGTGTTCATTTGTAATGAATGCATAGAGTTATCCCATAAAGCAATAAGTCAAAAGAAAGAGAGGGCTTTTAATTCGGATCGTATATCTGATATGAAGCTATCAATAAAGAAACCCGAAGATATAAAAAATTTTCTTAGCAAGCATGTTGTAGGTCAGGAACATGCGCAACATGTTTTATCTGTAGCTATGTATAATCATTGTCAATCCATGGTGCAACTTCATTCTATAAGTGATGTTGAAATCGAGAAGTCAAATATAATGCTTATTGGCCCTACGGGTTCTGGTAAGACTTTGCTAGCAAAAACACTTGCCAAAGTTTCAGATGTACCATTTGCTATGGCTGATGCAACAACTTTGACTGAAGCAGGTTATGTAGGTGATGATGTAGAAAGCGTGTTATCACGTCTATTACAAGCTGCAAATTATGATGTTGCAAAGGCGCAGCATGGTATAGTGTTTATCGATGAAATAGACAAGATCACAAGAAAGTCTGAAAGCGCTTCAATAACCCGTGATGTTTCAGGTGAAGGGGTCCAACAAGCTCTACTAAAAATCATGGAAGGTACGGTTGCTTATGTTCCTCCACAAGGAGGGCGAAAACACCCGCAACAAGAGTTTATACAAGTAGACACTAGTAACATACTATTTATTTGTGGAGGAGCTTTTGAAGGCCTAAATAAAATTATTGAGGCAAGAAAAAAGGGAACATCAGTTGGCTTTGGAGCGGATATAAGTCAGTCTAAAGCACAAAAGGAAAAAAATGCTTTACGCGATGCTCAACCTGAGGACTTAATCAAATTCGGTTTAATACCCGAATTTGTAGGACGGGTTCCGATAATTGCTGTTTTAGATGAGCTGAATCATGAGGATTTAATACATGTGTTAACGGAACCAAGAAATGCGCTAATAAAACAATATAAAGCATTACTTGCATTTAACAAAGTAACCCTTGAGTTTTCAGATGAAGCAATATCAGCTATTGCTAAAAAAGCTATGAGCTATAAAATAGGCGCAAGAATATTACGTACTATCTTAGGGTCACTTTTGCTTGATGTTATGTATATATCCGGCAACGGAGGTTTTGAAGGTAGCACTATAACGGTTACTAAGAAAATGGTAGAATTAGGCAAAGCAACGATTAATCATAATAATAAGGGTAGTGTTATAACGGTTAATGATTAATTTGAGGCATATATTATGAGTATTGGACGTGCTATAAACTTTAATTCTACTGTGTTACCAGTATTACCTCTAAGAGATGTAGTAATTTTTCCAAATATAATGTTGCCTTTATTCGTAGGTAGAGAAAAATCTGTTCATGCACTAGAGTATGCAATAAGTAGCAGTAGTCACCAAAACGAGATTTTTCTCATAGCACAAAAAGATGGTTCTATTGATAATCCAGAGCCAGAGAATCTTTATGAAGTAGGCGTGTTAGCAAATATTATACAACCATTAATAAAACTGCCTGACAATGCAATAAAAGTCATGATTCATGGGGTAAGAAGGGGAAGAGTTATAGAATATATTAGCTCTCACACTTTGTTACAGGCCAGAGTAGAGTTGGATGGTCATTATGAGTATGGAGAAAATGAAGATAATATTGATTTAGAAGCTTTAAGGCGTTCTGTTATAGATGCATTCGACAATTGGTGTAAACTAAGCAAGAAAAGTCGACCCGAGATTATTGTTGACCCCATTGATCAAGTTAAAGAGGTTAATCAAATTGTAGATATGATAGCTTCGCACTTAAATATAAAGGTATCAGATAAGCAAAACATACTTGAAGTTTATAACCCAAAAGAGCGTTTAAAAAAAGTTTTTGTTCTTATTGAGAGAGAAATAAGTATTTTGAGTGCACAAAACCGCTTGTATAAGACAATTAAATCACAGGTTGAAAGTACTCAAAAAGTTTACTACCTTAATGAGCAATTAAAAGCTATACAGAAAGAATTAGGTGAGTTTGAAAATGGAGATGAAGGGAATATACTCAATGAATTTGAAAAAAAGATAAATGAAACAAAGCTTTCTGAGGAAGCAAAAGAGAAAGCCATAACTGACTTAAAGAGATATAAGAAAATGAATCCCATTTCTCCTGAAGCAACAGTTATATCTAGTTACTTGCATTGGTTGCTTGATTTGCCATGGGGAAAGTACAAAGATGCAAAAATTAACTTAAATGCGGCTAAAAAAATCTTAGATGAAAATCATCATGGCATAGAGAAAGTAAAAGATAGAATAATAGAATTTTTAGCAGTATTAAAGAGAGTAAAAGAGATAAAGGGTCCTATACTTTGCTTAGTTGGACCACCTGGTGTTGGTAAAACTTCTTTAGCTAAGTCTATGGCAAAAGCAGTAGGGAGAGATTTTGTTCGCATATCCCTTGGTGGTATACATGATGAATCTGAAATACGAGGACACAGAAAAACTTATATTGGCTCAATGCCTGGTAAAATCATTCAACACATGAAAAAAGCTAATTCATGCAACCCGCTTTTCCTGCTTGATGAAATAGATAAGATGGGTTCTGATTCGCGTGGTGATCCTGCATCTGCATTACTTGAGGTTTTGGATACTGAGCACAATAAACATTTTACAGATCATTACTTGGAAGTTGAGTTTGATCTTTCAAGTGTAATGTTTGTAGCCACAGCAAATAGCTTAAATTTACCGCATCCTTTGCGTGATAGGATGGAAATTATACAATTATCTGGCTATACCGAAGACGAGAAGATCAGTATTGCTACACATCACCTTATTCCAAAATTAAAAAAAGAGCATGGTTTGCATCAGAAGGAGTGGGAAATAAGCAATGAAGCATTATACGAGTTGATACGTTTATATACACGTGAAAGCGGCGTGCGAAGCATGGAAAGGGAACTTGCAAAACTCATGAGAAAAGCAGTTAAAGCAATATTAACTGATAAAAATAAGAAAATATCCGTAGAGGTTGGTAATTTACAAGATTATCTAGGGGTACGTAAGTATACCTTTGGCATTGCAGAAAATGAGAGTTTGGTAGGGATAGTAACTGGTCTTGCCTATACTGAAACAGGTGGTGATATTTTGATGATAGAGTCAGTCCTAATTCCTGGTAAGGGGGAGATAAAATATACAGGAAAGCTTGGAGAAGTTATGCAAGAGTCTATAAGAGCTGCGTATAGTTATGTGCGATCAAATTGTTTATTTTTCGGTATAAAGCCCGAAAAATTCCAAAATAATGATATACATTTGCATGTACCTGAAGGTGCTGTGCCAAAAGATGGCCCTTCTGCTGGCAGCGCGGTATGTACGTCTATTGTTTCTCTTATGACGAATATACCAGTTAACAAAAATGTTGCTATGACAGGCGAAGTGACATTGCGTGGTAGAGTTTTAGCTATTGGGGGCTTAAGAGAAAAATTGCTTGCAGCGCTCAGAGGATCAATCAAAACTGTGATTATACCAAGTGAAAATGAGAAAGATATGCAAGAGATTCCCGCAAATATTAAAAAAGGGATCAACGTAATTTTTGCTAAGAATATTGATGAAGTTATAAAAATTGCTTTAACTCGCCCTATTACTTCAATTGATGGTGATAATCAAAATAGTCTACCTTCCTCTATAGAAAATAAAGATAGTACCTTCTCTGCGTTAGAAACATTAAAGCACTAAATTGAAAAGGTTTATGCAATTTTCGGGAACGTTCAAAAAAGTGTGTCAAACCGAAAAAAAAGTAAT
>NZ_JAFEVH010000001.1:45597-76325 GCF_048054155.1 Wolbachia endosymbiont of Nasonia giraulti | reverse complement strand
TACCATAATGGAACTTTATCATCCATTTTAGAAAATACTATAGTTTTATAATTAAGGAGTACATTATGACAAATCCTATACTAAACCCTCCATTTCAATGGAAGGCACTTCATGATTGCTATAGAGAATGTGAAGAAAAGTCCCCAGGTAATAGTTGGTGGGTAACAACAGAGCGAAATAATTGCAAGTGGTACTGTCGTCTGAAAGATACTCATGGCTTATTTAAATCTGATTCACAAGAAGAGTCGACACCTATTGATATAAGTAGTACATTCAGAGAGATTGGAAATAAATTCTATGATCTTGCAGATTCAGTGTCTGTTCTATAGTAAAATAAAGGTATCTATTCAGCAGAGTGGTAAAATAAGGTAGATGGGAAAAGACAACTATAGGGACAAATAGGTGTCATCCCAGTGTCAAGCACTGGGATGACACCTATTTATTTTCGGTGCTTCCTTTCTTGTCATCCGAGTAGCCTTTGCTTGTCATTCAAGTAGCAGACACTCGAATCCATTATACTCCGTAAATTTAACTGGATGCCAGTGTCTGAGCACTGGCATGACAACAAAGGAGCTACTTTCATGACACCCATTTGTTTATATGGTTGTCTTTTCTCATCCACCTTATTTTGCCACCCTGCTGAATAGATATATTAGCATATATTTAAATAGGGTAATAGCCCATCACTAAATGGGTACCCAATTGCTCAACACTATCAATTTTAATTTGTAAAGTGTCCTTTATAAACTTGTTAGCCTTTTCTATGCTCATCGTAATTATATATTTATTTTTTTGAATACGCGATGAATAGCTACATTTATGTAAGTCTAAAATTTCAACAAATCTGCTTCTATCATCTTTATAGTGAAAAATTACGTTAACACCCACAGCTTCTTCTTTATCATATTTAATATCAATTTTTGGTTTATGGTCATAGTTTGCTCCAATAATCCTTCTTATTGAGTGTTCTACTGCCATTTTTATTATTTTAGGATTACTGCAGTCTGAAACAGGCACTGATTTATAATCATGAGCAGCTACTTTAGCATAAACCGACTGGCTTTCTAATTTATCTGAGTATTTTTCATTAAATTCCTTTATCTTTTCAAAATGTCTTTCATATTGAGTCAATCCATCTTTCCCTTTTTTCTCCATCCTTTTCAAGAATTCCTCTACTGGCTCTCGTTTGGCTAGAGTAATTTTGCGTATAAGCGGAATTTGTTTTTTCAAGCTAATCCAATATGGTAGGCAAACAACTTTTGCATCTTTCGAAAATAGACCTTCTAATTTTTTCACTGCATTGTATAAGTTTGCTGGTTCTGGTTTATAATGCCCACTATTATTGTCTATATAAGTTATTTCACCATTTACCACTTTCATTAAACCAGAACATAAAACTGGCTTACCACCTGCAAGAGTTGAATGACGATAAGCCCATTCGCTTTTGTTAACATTAATATGTTCATGAGTTACTAGCTTTCCGTCAAGCGTGATCACATAAGCTACACAACCTTTTTTACCCTTACTAATTTTATCAGTTGTATCATATAGTTTGCCTTTAAAGCCTTTTAACTTGTTTTCTGGCATTAAGTCAACGTATAATTTTCCTTTATAAGGAATTTTGGTATATTCTGCTTGGTCATCTGGAGTAAAATACTTAACCCTTGTATTAGTTCCAGGAATTTTTCTTCCTTCAACTCCAATTTCTGGAAACAAATTATATCGTGGAAAAAAATAAGTAAAATTATTCTCTATCCAATACAGAATCTTATTTATGATACCAAAAACCTTTCTATTACCTAAATCAATAGAGAGTTGCTGTTCCTTTGGTACTGCTAGATGATTGGACTTTGTACCAGATTTGCCAAATTCTTTGGCAGCATATTTAAACTTTTCTAGTAAATATTCCTTACGTTCTTTTGATATTGACATTTTTACCTCACTTACTATTATTTTATCCTATATTATTTTAGACAAAAAGTCAATCTTTCTTAAGACATTCAGAAAAAAAGTAGCAGCAAAATAGCTAAACTGACTTAGATTTATCGACAATTTGAAAAATCATCATTCCGCTACTTGTTAGCGAAATCTATGTTCGTACAGTTGTGCTGCCCAACAAACTTATGCTAAGCTGTGCTGCCACTAATTTTGCAACCGGTACTCTATAGGGCGAGCATGACACATAATCAACCCCTGATTTGATGAAAAACTCTATGGACTGTGGATTCGCTCCATGCTCTCCACATATACCAAGTTTAATTTCTTTTCTGGTTTTTTTGCCCCTTTCGATAGCTATTCTGATTAATTCCCCTACCCCTTCGACATCTAGCACCTCAAAGGGATCGTTTTTGAATATGTTGCTTTCCTTATAAGAATCGAGGAAATTAACTGAATCATCTCGTGAAAGTCCCATAGTTGTTTGTGTTAAATCATTAGTGCCAAAACTAAAAAATTCTGCGTGTTTTGCGAGTTTGTCAGCAATAAGTGCTGCTCTTGGCAGTTCTATCATCGTTCCGATTGAATAATTCACATCGAAATTTTTAGCTTCTTTCTTTACTAACTCGCATATCAGAACAAACTCTTTCTCGCTCATGATAAAAGGAATCATGATTTCAGGTTTCACTTCTATCTTCTTTTCTTTCCTTAATTCACTTGCAGCACTGAGTATTGCCCTAATCTGCATTTTATATATTTCAGGATGAGAAATAGCAAGCCTACACCCTCGATGGCCAAGCATTGGATTTTTTTCTGATAACTGTACTATTTTATTTTTTACCGATTCAACTGACTTATTCAGTGATCTGGCGATTTTTTCTATAATGGATTGATCATGAGGTAAAAACTCATGTAGAGGTGGATCAAGTAATCTTATAGTGACTTCCTTGCCCTCCATAATAGAAAACATTTCTTTGAAATCAGACTTTTGCATTTCTTCGAGTTTATTTAATGCATTTGACCTTTCATTTTCATCATCAGCTATTATCAATTTTTGAATGAATTCGATTCTATCACTAGCAAAAAACATATGTTCTGTGCGACATAATCCTATACCTTCTGCACCGAATTCTTTCGCAATTTTTGCATCTTTTGGAGTATCAGCATTCGCTCTCACCTTCACTGTTTTGATTTTATCTACCCAGTTAATTATCGTTTTGAACTCTTGAGATAATTCAGGCAAAACTGTCGGAAGAATACCAAGCATAACCTCTCCTGTTCCTCCGTCGATGGTGATTGGTTCACCTTTATTTACTTTTATATCCCCCATAGAAAGAAATTTTTCATCTTTATCAATATAAAGTCCACTTAGACTACAAATACATGGTTTACCCATTCCACGAGTTACAACAGCGGCATGGGAGGTCATACCTCCCCTCGCTGTTACTATTCCACTTGCAGCATTCATTCCATTAATATCTTCAGGGCTCGTCTCTGATCTTACCAAAATTACTTTTTTACCCTGCTCTGCAGCTTTTTCAGCATCACTTGCACTGAATACTACATATCCAGAAGCAACACCTGGAGAAGCTGGCAGTCCTTTGCCTATTACTTCTTGATCGATTTTAACATCAAGAACTGGATGCAATAAATTGTCAAAAGTTTTTGGATCAATTCTCAATATTCCTTCCTCTTTTGTAATCGCTCCTTCTTCTACCATATCAACTATTATGCGAATAGCAGCTTCGGCTGTGCGCTTGCCAGACCTAGTCTGCAAAATCCATAACTTACCGTCCTGTACAGTAAATTCGATATCCTGCATGTCCTTATTATGCCTTTCAAGTTTTTCACATACCGCGCATAATTCTCGGTAGACACTTGGTAGCAACTTCTCCATGGTACTTTCTTGCTCCCCGTCAATTTGCATAGGAGTATAAACACCAGAAACCACATCCTCACCCTGAGCATTAACTAAAAACTCACCAAAAAGCTTTTTTTCTCCAGTTGAAGGATTCCTTGTAAATATCACACCAGTTGCTGAATTATCATTCAGATTACCAAAAACCATTGCTTGTACATTAACTGCAGTTCCAAGGTTTTCAGGAATATTATTTATTTTTCTATAGGAAAAAGCTCTATCATTTTGCCAAGAAGAAAACACTGCATTTACTGAATTGAGTAACTGTTCTTCAACGTTCTGCGGGAAATTTTTTCCTATTTTCTCATATACTACATCTTTGAAATCATTAACAATCCCCTTTAAAACATCAACATTAAGATCAGCTAAGCTTTTTGCTCCACTTTTTTGCTGTTCACTATCAATAATGTCTTGAAATAGGTTGTGGTCAAGCTGTAGTACAACATTCGAGTACATCATGATGAAACGGCAGTAGCTATCGTAAGCAAAACGTTCGCCACTTTTTTTTGCAAGACCAACAACGGTTTCATCATTTAGACCAACATTTAAAATAGTATCAAGCATGCCCGGCATTGAATTCACACTACCAGAGCGTATGGAAACTAATAAAGGATTATTTGAATCCCCGAATTTACAACCGATGTCACTTTCGAGCATCGCCATGTAGTTTTTTATCTCGTTACGTAGATCACAAGACAATTCATTATCTTGACAATAGGCCTGACAAACAGCAGTGGAAATTGTAAAACCAGGTGGAACAGGAATGCCAATGTTACACATCTCTGCCAGATTTGCTCCCTTCCCTCCTAGTAGATCTCTCATTGCTGCATTGCCTTCACAGTTGCTTTGGCTAAAGTAATATATTAACTTTTCCTGCATTTTTTTCGGATTTTCACTAATATACATACTATTCTAATAAATTTGTCAGGCAGGAGTAATAAATTTTGTAAAATTCAGCACAATTAAATAGCCTCTTTCCCTTTCATTCTAGTGTCCCTATTGTCATTCAAGTATTCTTTCCTGTCATCTCAATGACCTCTATGATGTCATTCCAGCGCATGATGCTGGAATCCAGTTTGTCCATAATCTCACCAAAAACGTTGTGTTTTAGCATAATTTTGTGCTCAATATGCTTATTTGTAGTAAAGACTTCTGGATTCCAGCATCAAGTGCTGGAATGACACCGTCATACCTGTTGGAGTATGAATGTAGCCTTATCTCACACTCCTGTCATCCCAGTGCCCAGACACTGGGATCCAGAAGACTGATCAAGTAATAAGAACTAGTCACGCGCTGGCTCTCTTAAATTACTTTAGCTATAAGTGTTAAGAAATTTACCAATCAAAAAAAGGCAAAAGAATCCACATGGTGCTAATTTTATTACTGTAATTGATAATGTGCTAACGCTTTAAATAAGCGCGATCTGGCCGAATGTAGAAAAAATAAAAAAGGCATGCAGCCGCCATAATTTCGCCAATAAATACAAGATTTGTCAAGAAGCTTCTATTAAATGAAAGTTATGAAAAAAATCTATTGCAAGTCTTTTAATATTCTGTTAAGAGCTGGAACAAATAGAAATTATTATGTTTGGATTAGAGAATAAGAAATTTCTGATTACTGGTGCATCAGGCGGAATAGGCCAGGCAATTGTAGAAATTATGCATAAGGCCAGAGCAACTTTATGTATTTCTAGTACAAAAAAAGAAATACTCGAAGAAGTTGCTAAAAAATATGAAAAAAACATTCACGTGCTTCCTTGCAACTTATCAAATCCTGAAGAGGTAAATCAACTAATAAATAAAGCAAGTGAGTTGATGAAAGGCTTTGATGGACTCATATGCAATGCAGGAATTACACAAGACAGCTTATTGTTGAGAATGACAGATGAAGCATGGCAAAAGGTGATTGACATTAATTTGACCTCCACATTTAAGCTAAATAGAGAAGCATGCAAGAAATTCATTAAAAATAATTGGGGAAGAATCATAAATATTTCCTCAATAGTAGGATTGACAGGAAATGCCGGGCAAGTAAATTATGCAGCATCAAAAGCTGGAATAATAGCTATGAGCAAATCTATAGCAAAAGAAGTTGCAAGTCGCGGTGTAACAGTAAATTGCATTGCTCCTGGGTTTATAGATACTAAGATGACTGAAGTTTTAAATGAAAAACAAAAAGAAAAAATATTAGATAATATTCCAATGAAAAGAACGGGAACAGGAGAAGAAATAGCAGCAGGGGTATTGTTTTTAGCAAGCGACGAAGCAAAATATATAACGGGGCATGTGCTTAACATCAATGGTGGGCTATTTATGTAGCAACACTTATTTATGGACAAATTATGAGTTTTACCTTAAAATAAATATATATATAAGTTTAGATTCACACTAGTTTATTATTTGGAGGCAAAAGAATGAGCTATATAATAAAAAAACTTTTTAATGCTTTATGTATAGTGCTGTTTCTCTTTTTTTCAGATTACGCAAATGCTGCTAATGATATAGATGATACAACTGCCCAAGTAATATGCAATATTATTGGTTATATTTGGGGAATAGGTGGGCCACTTATGACTGTAGTCATAATAGGTGCAGCTTTGCTTGCAATATTTGGTAGAATGCCATGGCCAGCTCTCTTTGCCTTAGGTATGTTTTGTGGTGTATTTTTTGGTGCCAAAACGATTATAACGAAAATTATACCCAATATAAGCGATGAAGTAAGAGAGACGTTGAATAAGTGTGGGGAAAGATAACCTAAAAATAAGTGTGTTTTTGTGTGTATTGTTCCTTCATATCCTCAATTTGCAGCAAGCAAGAGCTATCTTTCGGTAAAGTTTTAATAGCTAACTCAGCGTACTTCATAAATTTCTCTAAATTACCTTCAATACAAGCCTTTTTCGTCAAAGCAAAATAATACATTGCCATATCAGCGCTACGTTTATATGCAATACTTAAATACTTCCAGACAAAGGCGTTATTTGTTTCTACGCTTGCAACCTGCTCTAGGTAAAAAATTGCCTTCTCTATTTCACCGTGTAATAATAAAGTATGAGATAACGCAAGTTTCACTAAATAGTTATTCTTCTCAGATAAATATCTAAGTGATTCTTCATACATTTTTATTGCTTCACTTAAATTTCCAGCTTTGTATAACATCTCCGCTTTTAATTCATATAAATAAGGATCATTGCGTGACTCTTGAATCAATAAATCAACTTTAGCAATAGCCTTTTCTATCTTTCCTTGCCTATAATGAATTACAGCATTTACATACTTAGAATTATCTTCATATTTATTAGATAATACATAAATAGGGGTAAAAAAAGAGTCTAACTTTGCAACCGTACGCTCAAACTTCAACAACTTATCTGCAAGGATTGGTTTTATATTATTTTTAACCTTATAATTCTGTACAGCAAATATACGTTTATCACTAAGTGGGTGAGTGCGGAAATACTCTTCAGTGTTTTCATGCTCAATACTCTTAAAATAGTCAAAAATCTCTTTCATACCCGAATTATCATAGCCAGATTCATCAAGGTATCTTAAAGCATAGCTATCTGCTACACTCTCTTGCTCTTGAGAATAGTTAAAAAACAACCTCGAACTAAGCGTTACACCACTAAGCAAGATTGCACTCGCAACCTGAGGGTTAATAACAATACTAGAAACTAATCCTACCATATAACTAATCATTGCTATTGATTGAAAATAACCTACAGCACTACTCATTTGTAATACATGACCAGCAGATATATGAGCAATTTCATGTGCTAATATACCAAGTAAGACATAAGGTTCAGTCGAATATTGTAAAAGCCCTAAATGAATGAAAATGCTATTATTGTTAATTACAAAAGCATTAATCGATCTATCATCAACTATAAAAACTTTTATTTTATCATTATCAATACCCGCAGCAGAAAATAAAGGTTGCGCTAGATCCTTCACTACCGCTTCCACTTCACTATCTCTAATAATACTAACAGAGTAAGCGCTATTACAGTATACGAAGAAAAATAGTAAAACAAAAAGCCTAGACATGGAAGTTCCTTGTTTGTATAACTTTTAGGAATTTTACATTTTAACATTTAAACTATACGAATTTATAAACGCTAGTTTAAATTTTGAACGTAACTGATAAGTTTATCGATGGTAGTTAACTTAATTTTGTGTTGTTCAGCAAATTCAAGCAACTGGGGTAAGCGCATCATAGAGCCATCATCATTCACTAATTCACACCCTACAGCCGCATGACTAGATCCAACCAATTTTGCTATCTCAACACTTGCCTCAGTATGACCGTTGCGTGCTAAAACCCCGCCCTCACTTGCAATAATAGGAAAAACATGACCAGGGGTAATAATATCATCCTTAGTACTTTTTCCATCAATAGCGGTAAGTATCGTATGCGTTCTATCATGAGCAGAAACACCCGTTGTAATACCATAACGAGCATCGATTGACGTAGTAAATGCAGTGTGAGGAATAAGTGCTTCATCTACATTACTTCTCTTCATAAATTCAAGGTTAAGTTTATTCATGTAAAACTTTGTCATAGCTAAAAACACAATACCAGTGCCATACCTAACCATAAAAGCAATATGTTCTGGTTTCACCCTTTCAGCTAAAATAACCAAATCACCTTCATTCTCTCTGTTTTCATCGTCAACTAAAATGAATAATTTACCAGAACTAGCATCCCTCAATACATCTTCCACAGAAGAAATACCGGGTAGACTAATTGAAGGATAAGTTACTTGTACCATGATTTACTTAAACTCAATCTTAACTATTTTATACAATTTCTCTCCATTTGGCACTATCACTTCCACATACTCACCAACTTTTTTGCCAATTAAAGCACTACCGAGTGGTGAATCCGTAGAGATCAACTGCTTTGAAGCATCAGCTTCATATCCACCTACAATCTTATAAACATATTCAATTTCACTGTTATCATCATTTAACATGCTTACCGTAACAGTTGCACCAAACATTACTGTATCACCAGACAAATTTTTTACTTCTATCACTTCTGCATGTGAAAGTTTACTTTCTACCTCAATTATACGGCCTTCAATAAAACTTAATCTCTCCCGTGCTGCATGATATTCTGCATTTTCGGATAAATCGCCTTGATCACGAGCATCAGAAATAGCCTGTATGATAGAAGGCTTTTCTTCCTTTAATTTCTCAAGTTCGACTTGCATACTCTCAAAACCTTCCCTTGTAATAGGAAACTTGTTAACAATGGATGAAGTCATAATCACCGCCTAAACGCAATTAAATTGAGTGACAAAATCACTCACAATACCAAGAATATCATCTTTTATATCATCATTCATGTCACCCGACAACTTTTTTAAAACTCCAGGGTGAACAGTTTGAAAATAATTGATAAGATCACACTCGAACCTATTGATGTTGCTCACCTGTACCTTATTTAATTGACCATACAGATTAGAAAAGATATACATAAGCAATACTTGCTCTTCTATTTGCATAGGTGAATACTGTTTTTGCTTTAATAATTCAATAAGGTATTTACCTTTGTTTAAGGACAATTGAACAGTAGCATCAAGATCAGAACCAAATTTAGCAAAGTCTTCCAGTTCTCTATATTGGGCCAAACTCAGCTTTATAGAACCAGCAACTTTTTTCACAGATTTCAATTGTGCAGCAGAGCCAACCCGAGAAACCGATAAACCTATATTCACTGCAGGGCGAAATCCTTTGTGAAACAATTCAGACTCAAGAAAAATTTGTCCATCGGTAATTGAAATCACATTAGTTGGAACATATGCAGATACATCACCAGCCTGAGTCTCAATAATCGGCAAAGCAGTCAAAGATCCCTGTCCTTTTTCATCAGACATTTTAGCAGCTCTTTCAAGCAAGCGAGAGTGTACATAGAATATATCTCCAGGATAAGCTTCACGACCAGGAGGACGTCTGAGCAATAAGGACATCTGCCTATATGCCACAGCATGCTTAGATAAATCATCATATACCGCCAAGCAATGCATTCCATTATCACGGAAAAATTCTCCAATAGTGCAACCGGTATAAGGTGCTAAAAATTGCATAGGCGCGCAGTCAGATGCGCTAGCCACAACTACGGTTGTATACTCTAATGCTCCACTTTCTTTTAGCTTATTCACCACTTTTGCTACCGTCGAAATTTTTTGTCCAATAGCAACATAAACACAGTAAATTTTTTGATTTTCGTTTACCTCATCATTAATCTTCTTCTGATTGATAATAGTATCAATCGCAATAGTGGTTTTACCAATTTGTCTATCGCCAATAATTAATTCACGTTGCCCTCTACCTATAGGAATCAACAAATCTATAATTTTAATTCCTGTCTGCAGAGGTTCATGCACAGATTTACGGTCAATAATACCTGGCGCTTTAGATTCTATATACATTTTGTTCTTGGCTCTAATTTCTCCGCCATCGTCTATAGGATCGCCTAATGCATTTACAACTCTCCCTAATAATTCATGACCTACAGGCACCTGTACAACGTCGCCACTACATTTTACAACGTCCCCTTCTTTTACATCACGGTCATTGCCAAGCACAACTATTCCAGCTGTATCATGATCTAAATCAAGAACTATTCCTTCTACACCGCTTGCAAAAGATACCTTTTCACCAAACTTTGCTTTTTCCAGCCCATAGACCAATGTGATACCATCCGTTACTGAAATTACTTCACCTATATTTTCTCGTTTTATAGGATTATCAAATGTCTCAACCTTCTCTTTTATTATGTTTACTACTTCAGAGGCATTTATGCTATTCTTCATATACAATTCCTTATTTTCAACATTTCCATTTTACTCAAATCAACCAATCTATCCAAATAACTCTTAAGCGAAGCATCAATCAAGTTAAAACCATACCTAACTACGAAGCCACCTAGTATAGAAGGATCAACCACATTACTGACTTTTATTATTTTACCAAGAAAGTTCAAAGATTCAGTAATTATTTTTATATCAGGTTTCTTTAAAACCTCTGCTGATTTTATAGTAATTTCCAATTCGTTTTCACTTTCCCTTACAAGATTTAAGAATTTTTCTAATATAAGGATTAATAAACGGGAGCGCTTGTTTGCAAGTGTAACCATAATAAATTTGACTAAGTTTTCACTCAAGTTCTTATTTATAGAAAGTATCGCTTCTTTTTTGTGCAAAAGAGAAACCATAGGATGAGATAGATACACAAAAACATCACTTTGATCTTTAAAAAAAGCTAACAAAAATTCTACTTCTTTTCTTATAATACCTAATCTGCTTCCTGAGACATGAAACAGTGCTCTAGCATAAGATGAAACTAAATTATTGTTTTTCATATTAAATTACCTATTCTAGTAAATCTAAGTTATTTAAGCTACCATTCCTCAATCCAAGCATTTTTTATATAAATAGGTCTTCTCCTTAAGGAAAGAAAACATAAATCATATCTAACTGAATAATCTAAAAAATCAAGATTTTTACTTAAGAAATATTTAGAAGAATTTATAATAGACTGACACTGAAAATGAGATATCGGTACTTCTTTTCCAAATAAACTTGTTTTAACTTCTATAAAAATCAGCTCCTTTTTTTTAGATACAATTAAGTCAATTTCACCCAACTTACAACGGAAGCGACGTTTTATAACATTATAGAATTTCAGCTTTAAATATATCGAAACTAACAATTCTCCAAAGTAACCTACAAAATAGCGTAACCTACTTACCATAAAAAGAATAATTAGCTT
Source organism: Wolbachia endosymbiont of Nasonia giraulti (assembly GCF_048054155.1). Taxonomy (NCBI): domain Bacteria; kingdom Pseudomonadati; phylum Pseudomonadota; class Alphaproteobacteria; order Rickettsiales; family Anaplasmataceae; genus Wolbachia; species Wolbachia endosymbiont of Nasonia giraulti. Next base: position 64,697 of record NZ_JAFEVH010000001.1, on the reverse strand, counting down.
TGTGTAACTACTTTGCTTCCTTTTTTATTTTTACTATAAATCTCACCTTTTGCTGAAATATCTCTATCAACTAGCTCTATCACTGCCATTGGAGCGCAATCACCCTTTCGAGTACCAAATTTTATTATTCTAGAATATCCACCTTTACGGTCTTGATAACGATTAGCTAGAACGCTTAATAATTTATCAACTACTAACTTACTATTATGAAGACGTGAAAGCAAAAGCCTTCTACCATGTAAAGAATCGTTATTCTTAGCAATTGTAATAAACTTTTCCACATATGGACGAAGTGCTTTAGCCTTTGGTAAAGTAGTTACAATCTGCTCATGATTAATTAACGAGATAGATAGATTCTTTAACATTGATAACCTATGCTCGGTACAACGAGACAGTTTATTTTTCTTTATTCCATGTTTCATATACTACCTAATCCTCATCAGTATGTTGTTTAGCCAGTTCATCTATATCCTTAGGCGGCCAATTTGGTATATTCATACCCAAAGACAAACCTGAATTATTTAAAATTGCCTTGATTTCATTCAAAGACTTTCGGCCAAAATTAGCAGTTCTTAACATTTCAACTTCCGTCTTTTGCACAAGATCACCTATATAAGTGATATTTTCATTTTTCAGACAGTTATGAGATCTAACAGATAATTCCATTTCATCTACTTTACGCAATAGAACAGGATCATAGCCCAAATCTTTAGCACCACTAGACAAAGAAACCTGCGATTTCTTATAACTAATATCAGAACTAATAAAAGGCTGAAGTTGCTCCTGTAATATTCTTGCAGCATAGTCAACAGCTTGACTTGGAGAGATTGTACCATCAGTTTCAATTGACAATATCAGCTTATCTTTATCAGTAACTTGACCAACACGACTATTCTCTACTCTATACGAAACCCTCTCAACAGGACTATATAAAGCATTAACTGGAATAAAACCAATTAAATCTTGTTCATTCATAGACTTTAAAAATTCATTTTCTTTATATTTATTTACAGAAAGATAACCTTTTCCACTAGCAACATATATAGTAATGTTAAGCTCCACATCTTGACCTAGTGTACATATCACCAAATCTTTATTAACAATAGAGCATTGGTCATCAGTTTCTATCATTCCAGCTAATACTTGACAAGGCCCTTTAGCGCTCAAATTTAAGCACCTATTAGACGTGTTATTTAGCTTACATCTCAACATGCCCATATTTAATGCTATATCAGTTATGTCTTCCCTAACTCCTTGGATCGAAGTAAATTCATGATTCACGCCTTCAATTTTTATTCCATAAACAGCACTACCGCGAAGAGAAGACAACATTACACGCCTTAATGCATGACCCAACGTTAAAGCAAAACCACTTTCCAAAGGTTCTAGAACTATATCACTTTTTTTACTTGAATCACCTGATATTACCTTAATCGCATTAGGCTTAGTTAATCTATCTAAATTTCCACAGAAAGAAATACTATCACTATAATACATACAAAAACCTTCCAAATATCCTATACTCTTCTTTTTTTCCTTAATCTACACCCATTATGAGGTATCGCCGTTTTATCTGCAATTGAAGTGACAGTCAATCCACAATTCCGAAGTGCTTTAACTGCAGCTTCTGCACCAAAACCAGGACCACGAATTATTACAGAAACAACCTTCATACCAAATCTCTCTATTACTTTCTTCGCAGCAGAATCGGCAACCTTACCTGCAGCATAAGGTGTGGATTTTCTCGAACCAGAAAAACCACATGCACCAACAGAAGTCTGGTAAAGCGTACTACCACAAACATCAGTCACATTTACAAAAGTATTATTAAAAGTTGCACGAATATGGACAATACCAGTAATAAACCTTTTTGTATTCTTACCAACCGTTTTAACTTTTTTCATAAAAACTCACGATAATAACAAATTTTATTTTTTCCCAGCAACAGGCAATTTAGATCTGCCTTTACGAGTTTTAGCATTAGTATGGGTTCTTTGTCCCCTCACAGGCAAACCTTTTCTATGCCTTAATCCTCTATAGCAACCGATTTCCATTAAAGATTTTATATCCATAGCCACTTTTTTTCTGAGCTCACCCTCTATGACATATCTTTGCCTAATAAAACTACTAATTTTCTCTATATCTTCATCTTGTAATTCTGAAACACGCTTACGCTCATCAATTTTACAGCTACGACAAATTATATTCGCAGTAGTAATACCTATACCATGTATATAAGTTAATGCAAAAGGAATACACTTCTTCACTGGAACATTTATGCCTGCAATACGTGCCACTGATACCTCGATACTTTATTAATAATAACTCTTAATTTATACCATAAAACAACTTATAGTCAAATCAAATTACAAGAAATTTTACTTTCAATCTCTTGCATTACTCTATCAACACTCAAATTAGCGTTAATTGTTAACAACTTGCCCTTATAATACTCGCGCAAACCCTTCATCTGAAAATGATATTCTCTTATCCTCTTATTAATTGCAAGCATATTAGCATCATCAATTCTCTTCTCCAATCTCGTACTTTTACATTTAGCACAAGTAGTATTTTTAAAAGAAGATATACTATATATACTTTTACAATCCAAACAAGTAAGACGATCTTTTAATCTATCAATTGCAATATTATCGTCAAGCTGCAACTCAATTACAAGATCAACATCCCTATTGCATCTTTTTTGCAAAACTTGAGTTAAAAAATGAGCTTGATTTAAATTTCTTGGAAAACCATCTAACAAAAAATCACCATCTATTAATGCAAGCTGGTCACACAATAATTTACATATAACTTCATCTTGAATTAAATTACCAGATTCAACAGTATCCTTTATTTCTTTACCTAATTTACTCCCACTAGATATAATATTCCTTAATAAATCTCCTACTGAAACTAATTTAAAATTATACTTTGCTATTAACAAACTGGACTGAGTACCCTTACCAGAGCCAGGAGGACCAAAAATTGTAATAATCACTTTAGTCTCCTTGTTTTAGACTCATATTTCTTTATCCAACTATCGTACCTATTTGAAAAAACATAAGATTGTACTTGCATAATAGTATCAGTAATAACGTTAACTATAATCAGCAAGCTCGTCCCACCAAAAATAAATGGTATATCATAATGATACCTCATAATTTCAGGTATAGTACATATTACCACCAAATACGCAGACCCAATAAATGTTAATTTAAAAACTATATCTTGAAGATAATCAGAAGTATGTTTTCCAGGCCCTCTACCAGGAATAAAACCACCATTTTTCCTAAGAAAATCAGCATTTTCCTCTGGATTAAATATAAAATTGGTATAGAAAAAATTAAAAAGTACTATGAGTATTAAGTAAGTTATAATGTACATCACTTTATTTGCCATAAAGTAGTTTAAAATAAAATCAGCAATGGCATGACCTTTATAGAAATTTGCAATTGAAATAGGCGTTAATAAAATTGCGTTAGCAAAAATAGTTGGTATTACACCAGATAAATTGATCTTCAATGGAATGTAAGTAAAATCATCATTATGTAATTTTTTAAACTGTTTTTTGGGATATTGAACAATTACCTTTCTATAAGAAGATTCTGTAAAAATGACTAAAAGGAGCAGTAAAAAAAACAATGCTATAACAAAAAGGGTAATGAAAAACGACATACTACCATTTTTATTTAATGTTAGCAGAGATGATAAAGCATTATGTAATTCAGATGTTATGCCAGTAAAAATGATTAATGAGATACCATTGCCTATACCGCTCACACTGATCCGCTCACCAAGCCATATTAAAAATATAGTTCCACCTAAAAGGCTAAAGACACCTATAGTACGAAACATAATACCAGGTTCAACTACAACTAATACCCCTTCTCTATTCATTCTTTCTAACCCTATTAAGATCGTAATTGATTGAAAGATACAAAACATTATAGTCATATAGCGTATATAAGAGTTCATCTTTCGACGTCCTAACTCTCCGTCATTTTTAATTTCATTGATTCCTTTAACGGCAGAAGACAATAATTGCATAACTATGGATGCAACTACGTATGGCATAACGTTTAACGCCAAGATCGTCATTCTAGCTAAAGCGCCACCAGAAAATAAATTAAATACTCCAAAAATACCAGAACTCTCTTTTGGAAATATATCATTGATTATATCAAGATTAATTCCAGGAATAGGAACATAAGTGCCTAAACGATAACAAACTAAAGCCATCAGCGTAAAAAATATGCGCTTTAGTAAATCAGTTTTATATAATAACGTAGAACCCAAACTATCAAATGCAAATTTACTGTTCATAATTCATGATAGTATTTCTACACTACCACCAACTGAAGCTACAGATCTTTTTGCAGCTTCTGATGCAAAATCAACATGAAACACAAATTTCTCGCTTAATTTACCCTTATTAAGAAGTTTGATTTTACTTTTTACAGATCTGATAAAACCTAATTTATGCAGTAGCTCCTTATCTATTATAGAATCCTTGACTATTTTTTTAGCTTCCATTAAGCACTGTACATCACCAACATTAAATATAGAGTATAAGTTTTTGCGTATAGGCTTAAAACCTCTTTTAGGTAAACGAGTATATATAGACTGCTGTCCACCTTCAAAACCATTTATAGAAACGCCACTTCTCGCTTTCTGCCCTTTATGCCCCCTACCGGATGTTTTACCTTTACCACAACCAATACCTCTACCTAATAATTTAGGCTTCTTTTTCTTAGATAATTTGGTAAATACAGAATTTAATTTTACAGCATCATTCATACTTTACCTATTTCCAACTATCTCACTAATCTTTTTACCCCTCTTACCTGCCACTTGGCGAGGAGATAACATAACATCAAAAGCCTTAAATACTGCACATATAATATTATGAGGATCATTTGATCTAGTAGACTTAGCTACCACATCCTTTATACCTAATACCTCAAAAACCGACCTCATTGCTCCACCAGCAATAATACCTGTTCCAGTTCTTGCAGCTCTTAAAACTATCTCACCAGAACAAAATTTAGCTTTAATATCATGATGTAAAGTTCTACCTTCACGTAAGTACACCCTAATCATCGACTTCTTTGCAGCATTTACAGCTTTCACTCTTGCTTCAGCAACCTCTGCGTGTTTACCTATTCCACATCCTACCCTACCCTTACCATCACCAACAACAACCAAAGTTGAAAATGAAAATCTTCTACCACCTTTAGTAACCGTTGTTACCCTTCGGACTGAAACCAAAAGTTCTGATAAATCATTATTATTTTGTAAATTCTTTACAGCCATACTTCAAACCTTCTAAAATTCAAATCCAGAGCTTCTTAAAGCTTCAGCAAATTGAGAAATCAATCCTGTATACTTATATGCCCCCCGATCAAAGACGAACCGCTGCTCCAATTTTGTACTAGGCAGACGCTCAATCACTAAAGAAGAAACCTGTTTTATAGTTTCAGCATTGACCCTACCTTTACATACATTCCTAATTTTATCATCCAAAGTAGAAGCAGAAGCTAGGGTTGTTCCTTTTGCATCGTTAATCAACTGAACGTAAAAATGTTTATTAGACTTAAATATGGATATACGTAAACGCCCAGCGCTCTTATCGAGCTTCGCTCTATTACGAAGTTTCCTTTTTTCATAGCTACTTAAAAAATTATACAATCTTTTCATTTTAATTACTTCTTTTTATTTACAACCTTACGCAGCATAAATTTGCCTTTTATTACAATACCCTTACCTTTATAAGGATCATATTTTCTAATTTTGCATATATCAGAAGCCACCATATAGACTTTTTGCTTATCCATACCGCGAATCACTAAATGAGTTGGCTTTATACACTTAATCTCAACGTCTTTAGGCACTTTATACTTAATATTATGACTATAACCAAGATATAAAGTCAAATACTTATCATCACATTCTGCTTTATACCCTACACCATTAATCTCAAGATCAACAGAAAAATCATTAACCATACCGTTAATCATGTTATTAATATTACTTCTATAAGTGCCCCATATAGATTTTATTTTATCATAATCATCCCTGCCTTGATCAACAGAAAGTAACAATTGATTATCAACTATCTGACACAGAATGCCACTACACAAGTTCAGCTCTTTTTCTGCCCTAACACTTCTTATTAATACCCTACCATCATTATATTCAACTGAAAGATCAGCAGGAATATTGATAGGTGCGGCACCTATACGAGACATACATTTCTCCTATCATTTAAAATACACGACACAAAACTTCTCCACCAACTTTTAATCTACGTGCATTATAATCGGTCATCACTCCTTTCGGCGTAGATATAATAAAAATTCCAAGACCATTATATGCTTTAGAAATGTCCTTACACTTAGAATAATAACGACAACCGGGCTTTGATACCCTAGCTATATCATTAATCACAGGTGATTTATCATAATACTTCAACTGCACAACAAGCGAAGGGACACTATCACTCTCTTGCTTTTTATAATTAAGAATATACCCTTCCTCTTTTAAGATCTTCAATATAGAAGAATTCACTTTCGAGAATAGGACTCTTGTTTCCCTATGCATTGCCAATTGAGCATTACGTATTCTTGTTAAAAAATCACCAATACTATCAGATAACGACACTATTACACTCCCTATATCACATTTACCAACTAGATTTTGTAACCCCTGGAACTTGTCCAAAAGAACACAAATCACGTAAAACAATCCTACATAAACCAAATTTTCTATATACCCCTCTCGGCCTACCAGTTAAAGCGCATCTATTCCTAATTCTGATTTTAGAAGAATCTCTAGGCAATTTTTTAATCAGCTTACTTTGAGCTGCAAATCTTTTTACAATAGATAAATCCTTATTATTCATTATAGATTTTAATTCTTCCCTTCTCTCCCTATACTGATCGCATAACTTTATTCTACGAAGATTCTTCTGTATCATGGATTTTTTTGCCATATATATTTTCTCTCAATTATCAAAAAAAGGGAATTTAAGAGCCAGTAATAATTCCTTTGCTTCCTTATCACTAACTGCACTTGTTACAATATTAATATCCATACCTCTAATTTTACTTATTTTATCATAGTCTATTTCTAAAAATGATATATGCTCCTTGATACCAAAGGAAAAATTACCATGACCATCAAATTGCTTCACACTAAACCCTCTAAAATCTTTTTCCCTTGGCAAAGCAATATATATTAATCTTTCTAAGAATTCATACATTTTATTTCTACGCAAAGTCACTTTACAACCTACAGTTGCACCTTTCCTAATTTTGAAACCAGAAATAGATTTTTTTGCAAAGGTTAACACAGGCTTTTGCCCAGCAATCAAATGTAGATTATCAAGTGGCTCATTTATCGCTTTATTGTCCGTAGCAGCATCTCCAACACCCATATTGATACACACCTTGACAAGTTTAGGCACTTGCATTACATTGCCGTAATTAAACTTATCCTTTAAGGATTTTACTATATTATCTTTATACAATTGTTTAAACATATCAACCTAATCTATCACTTCTCCAGAAACTTTTGCAAAACGCACTTTTCTACCATCCATAATCTTAAATCCTACTTTAGTTGGAGTTTTACACTTAGGATCCAATATTGCAACATTGGATACATCAATAGCTAACTCTTTATTCAATATACCACCACCACTACCAGCTCTTGGTTTAGTATGTCTCTTACACACATTTACTCCAGAAACAACTACTTTCTTTTTAGCATCACGTATTATAACTTTGATTACCTTACCAATTTTTCTCTTATCTTTACCAGTTAAAACTATAATATCATCACCACTTTTTATTTTAGCACTCATTATAAAACCTCATCAGCTAATGACATTATTTTCATAAAAGAACCAGATAATAACTTTTTTACTGGACCAAACACCCGAGTGCCAAGTGGTTCACCTTGATCATTAATTAAAACCACAGCATTGCTAGAGAAACGAATTACAGAACCATCAGATTTCTTAACACCATTTTTTACTCTAACAACAACTGCTTTATATACTTTTCCTTTTTCAACTTTACCTTTTGGGTTAATAGACTTAGTAGATATAATAACCGTATCACCTACAGATGCAGATTTCCTACCACCTAACAAGCCAATACAAAGGACTGCACGCGCACCAGAATTATCAGCTACTTCTAACAATGTATTTTTTTGAATCATATAAATACCTATTCCTTTTTAGCTATTGATAACAACCCATTTTTTAGTAACAGAAATAGGCCTATGTTCCTGTATTAAAACCCTATCTCCCTTTTTGCAACTATTATTCTCATCATGTGCTGTACACTTCTTGTATTTTTTAATAACTTTTTTATACAGCCTATCCTTATACACTTGTAACACCGAAACCTTTACAGTCTTATCAGATTCAGCATTAGTTACGACACCACAAAAAACCTTCTTAGGCATTTTTTCCCTCTCTCTTTCTTCTATTTAATACAGTTAGACTACGAGCTATGCTCTTTCTTATTAAGCTAAAACGCGAAAAATTGTTGCACTGGCCCAGCTTTTTTTGAAAAGCCAAATTAACAAATTCTTTCCTCAAATTCACAAGAAGTTCATGTAATCCTTGTGAAGATTCTGATTCAAATTTAACTATATCCATTGCAACTCCATTCAATTATGATTAGATATAAATTTACACTTCATAGGAAGCTTAGCAGTCGCTTTTTCAAGCGCCAATCTTGCTAAATGCATGGGAACATCACTACTAATTTCAAACAAAACCCTACCGGGCTTAGCTTTAAATACCCAAAATTCAACACTACCTTTCCCTTTACCCATACGTACATCTGCTGGCTTTTTACTAACCGGGGTATCAGGAAAAATTCTTATCCACACTTTACCAGAGCGTTTTAACGTTCTAGATATTACGCGCCTTGCAGTTTCAATATGTTTAGACTGAACCTTACCTACTTCCATAGCTTTTAATCCATAATCTCCAAAAGACAGCGTGCTACCACCCTTAGCATTACCCTTGATTCTCCCCTTAAATACCTTTTTATATTTACTCTTTTTGGGAACAAACATTTCAATATACCTTAACTACCAACATAAACCCAAACTTTAACTCCTATAATACCACATATAGTCTTCGCTTCACAAAAAGCATAATCTATATTAGCACGCAAAGTGTGTAAAGGCAAACGACCTTCTTTGTACCATTCAGTACGAGCTATTTCAGCTCCGCCAAGACGCCCAGAGCAACTTACTTTAATACCCTCAGCACCCATCTTCAAACAATTTTGAATAGCTTTTTTCATCGCCCTTCTACATGAAATCCTTTTTTCTAGCTGATGTGTAATACTTCTTGATATTAAAACTGCATCTATTTCAGACTTTTTAACTCCTACTACATTCACTTCGACACTACTTTCTACTTTTTTAGCTATTTTTTGCTTTATCTTCTCAACATCTAAACCTTTCTTACCTATTATAACTCCAGGCTTAGAAGAATGTATTATTACAGACACTAAATTAACTGTACGCTCTACAATTACTTTAGAAATACCAGCATGCTTAAAGGATTCATTTATATAACTGCGAATAAATAGATCGTGATGCAATCTCTGCTTATAATCGTCTGTAGCACACCAAACAGAATCCCAGGTATTACTATTTACTTGTAATCTAAATACTTTAGGATTAACCTTCTGTCCCATATTTTTACACTTTCCTTATTAACTTTCCATTTCTATAAATCATACAATTTCTTTCAATTTTATAGTAATATTACTATAAAATTTACTCATTCTATTAGCCCTACCCATAGCTTTTGGATATACTCTACGCAAAGTAAGGGACTTACCTATTAAAATTTCCTTTATATATAAATTATCAATGTTCAATCCATAATTATTTTGAGCATTAGAAATTGCAGAATTCAACACTTTCATTATAAAACCAGCAGCTTTTTTTTCACAAAATCTTAATTGTACATTAGCAAAAGAAACTTTTTTATTACGTACTAAATCAGCAACCAAATTCAATTTGCGAGGAGTCGATCTTAAAACCCTAGAACCAGCCTCAACTATTATATCCCTATTTTTCATATAAATTACCTATCTTCTTGTTGCCTTTTTATCACCACCGTGCCCAGTAAATTTACGAGTAGGTGAAAATTCACCAAATTTATGACCTATCATATTCTGATTATCAACACTAACAGGAATGTAATCTTTACCATTATAAACAGCAAACTTTAAACCCAAACAATTAGGAAGAATTACAGAAGCCCTGGAATGAATTTTTATCACCTTATTAATAGAACCCTCTTTTAAAGTTCTCTGAACTAATCTTAGTACAGATGGGTGTAAAAAAGGTGGTTTCCATACAGATCTACTCATAAATTAACCTTTCAATTTTTTTATATACTTATCACTAGATTTATTTTTTTTCCTAGTTTTCTTTCCTTTTGTTGCAACACCCCAAGGAGTAACAGGATGACGACCACCAGAAGTTTTTCCCTCTCCACCTCCATGAGGATGGTCAACCGGATTCATTGCAACTCCACGTACAGTAGGTCTAATCCCAAGCCACCTACTTCTCCCAGCTTTACCCAACTTTCTATTCTTATGGTCAGGGTTAGATACTACACCAATAGTAGCCTTGCAAGAAGATAAAATCAACCTAATTTGACCAGACCTGAGTCGTAATAAAACATATTGGCCATCACGACCAACGATTTGTGCATAACAACCAGCAGCCCTAGCAATCGCAGCACCATTACCTGGCTTCAGCTCAACATTATGAACGAAAGAACCAACAGGTATATGCTTGAGTAGTAAACAATTCCCTGGTAAAATATCAGCATCATCTCCAGCTGTCACAACATCACCAGGCTTCATACCTTGAGGAGCTAATATATAAGATTTAGTATCATCTTCCTTATATGATACTAATGCTAAAAACCCACTTCTATTTGGATCATACTCTATTTTCTCAACTATACCCTGATCACTTCTATTACGTTTAAAATCTATAACTCTATACTTCTTCTTGTGACCACCACCCCTGTGACGAGTTGTAATTCTACCATGATTATTTCTTCCACCACTGGATTTCTTACCAAATACAAGAGACTTCTCCGGCTTATCTTTTGATAAACCAATTTTACTTATTAATATAGTCCCACGAGAAGACGGAGTAACAGGATTAAAAAGTTTCATACCCATATTAAACGCTCATTATATCTAATTTTTGACCATCTACCAAAGAAAAATAAACCTTTTTTCTCTGTTTTTTACAACCAACCACACCCCTGAAACGTCTATATTTAGGTTTAACTCTAATAACATTTATAGAAGAAATTCTGACATTAAATAAAGACTCTATTGCCGATTTTATTTGACGCTTATTTACATTTACAAAAACATACAAAGAGTATTTATTAAACTTCTCTCTTAAAAGAGAAGCCTTTTCTGTGATTACAGGAGATTTTATTATATTATCATATTTAATCATAACAATCTACCTTCAAGATGCTTTAAAGTGTCTTTTGTTAACATCACGCATTCATGATTCAATATATCAAAAACATTTAACCCAATAGGTTTGATTAAATCTACATAATGCAAATTTTTAGCAGCACGTAACAAATCATCTCCATAATCACCAACTATTAAAAAAGAAGAAAATTTAAAATTTTTAATATATTCACACATTTTAGATGTTTTCTTCACATCAACATTTAAACTATCAAGAACAATAACTTGATTATTTAAATATTTTAGAGATAAAGCAATTTTCAAACCAAATTTACGTACCTTTTTATTAAGAGAATAAGCATGACTCCTCACAACAGGACCAAAAATAATTCCACCACCTCTAAACTGAGGAGATCGCAAGCTCCCCTGTCTCGCCCTACCGGTACGTTTTTGACCATACGGCTTAGCTGTTGTACCAAAAACATCACTGATACCCTTTGTTTTATGAGCACCAACTCTTCTCTTTGCTAATTGCCATCTCACTATATCATGCAAAATACTCAATTTTTGCTTGGCAGAAAATATCAAGGGATTAAGCTCAACACTACCTACATTATTATTAGATAGATCAACTAACTCACATTCCATAACTAACTCACCAAATTATTAGCATCATCACTCATATTCAACAGCAGACCTACTGGAAAAGGAACATCTTTATGTAAAGGCTTTTTAACTGCATCTCTCACAAAAACATAAGAGTTTTTAAACCCAGGAACATTATTACCCTTTACAGCAATTATGCTATTTTCATAATCAATGGATAATATTTTCATATTCTGTACAGTTACTCTGCTATTACCTAAATGACCAGCCATTTTCTTCCCCTTGAATACTCTACCAGGATCTTGACATTGACCAGTAGAACCTTGTGATCTATGAGCAATAGAAACACCATGAGATGCCCTAAGCCCACTGAAGTTATGCCGCTTCATCACACCAGCAAACCCTTTGCCTAAAGAATAACCCGTAATGTCAAGATATTGACCAACTACAAAATGATTAACCCCCACCTTTTTACCACACTCTATTCCGAATAGATCAGTTAATCTACTTTCGTATAATTTACATTTACTATTTATACCCTTTTTCTTTAAATATTCCAACTGAGGTTTTGCTATTTTTTTTAAATCTCCCGTGCCCAAAATGACTGAATTGTAGCCACATTTATCTTGTCCTTTTATATCGATAACATAAGTTTCGCTGAGATGCAATAAGGTTACAGCCATGCGACTATTATCAAAATACATAGCAGTATGGCCAACATTCGTCATTAACAAACCAATTCTCCTAAGCGAATTTATTCTCTTCATTTCCTTTTCCTAAATATTAACTTCCTTAACCTTTAAATCCACTTCTACACCAGCAGAAAAAGATAAATCTGCAAGCATCTTCATCATAGTAGAAGTAGGATTATGCACAATAATTAACCGCTTAGAAATTCTCATTTCAAATTGCTCACGAGATTTTTTATCAACATGAGGAGACCTATTAACAGTAAATTTAGAATCTTTTCTTGGCAACGCAATCGGACCAGATAAATCTGCATTAAACTGCTTTAATTGATCAATAAACTCGCGAATACACTTTTCCAATAAAGAACAATCGAAAGCTTTGATTCTAATATATATATCTTGCTTCATCTTAGTTATTATACTCATTCTAAAATTTCCGAAACAACGCCAGAACCAACAGTTCTACCACCTTCTCTTATCGCAAAACGCAATCCTTTATCCATTGCTATTGGTACTTGCAACTCCACTTCTATACTTACATTGTCCCCTGGCATTACCATCTCCTTTCCATCTAGCAATTTTATGCTCCCAGTTACATCCGTTGTCCTTAAATAAAACTGTGGCTGATAATTTCCAAAAAATGGTGTATGCCTTCCTCCTTCTTCTTTCTTCAATATATACACCTCCGCATTAAATTTCTTATGCGGGGTTATTGTCCCTGGTTTTGCCAATACTTGCCCTCTCTCCACTTCTTCTCTCTTTGTTCCTCTTAGTAGTATTCCTACATTGAGTCCTGCACTTCCCTTATCTAGCAACTTCTTAAACATCTCAACACCAGTACATATCGTCTTTTGCGTCGCTTTCAGACCTATTATCTCTATCTCATCCCCTGTCTTTATCTCCCCCTTCTCTATTCTTCCTGTTACTACCGTCCCTCGGCCCGATATTGAAAATACATCTTCTATTGGCAACAAAAACGGCAAATCTATAGGCCTTGGAGGTACTGCCACATACTCATCTAACTTCTCCATCAATTTATCTATTGATTTCTTTCCATACTCACTACTATCATCCTCTAATGCTTTTAACGCAGACCCAACTATCATAGGCACTTCATCACCTGGAAATCCATACTTACTCAGCAGCTCTCTCACTTCCATTTCTACCAAATCTATCATATCAACATCAGCAACATCAGCTTTATTTATATATACCACGATATATCCAACACCCACCTGTTTTGCCAGCAATATATGCTCTCTCGTTTGTGGCATCGGCCCATCAACCCCTGACACTACCAATATCGCTGCATCCATCTGTGCTGCACCTACTATCATATTCTTTACATAATCAGCATGTCCAGGGCAATCAACGTGTGCATAGTGTCTCTTTTCTGTTTGATACTCAACATGCGCTGTCGCTATTGTTATCCCTCTCTTTCTTTCTTCTGGCGCTTTATCTATTTGATCATATGCTACAAAATTACCATAATGCTTTGTTATCGCCGCTGTTAACGTTGTCTTCCCATGATCCACATGTCCTATCGTTCCCACGTTTACATGCGGCTTTCCAAATGCTTCTACTATCGCTGTCATAATTTTAACTCTTCTACCTAAAATACAAATACATCAATAAATAATATGTTGATTTTATATAAATACAACAAAAAAAAGAGCGGATAGTGGGAATCGAACCCACGTCACTAGCTTGGAAGGCTAGAGCTCTACCATTGAGCTATACCCGCACAATGGAGGAGGTAGGATTCGAACCTACGTACGCAATGCGGACAGATTTACAGTCTGTTACCTTTAACCACTCGGTCACTCCTCCACAAAAATCTGTTAAGAGAACACTACCTTAACTTAAGTTTTATTACTCCTAATATTAAACATCCAAATCCAAAAGATCAAGTAATAAAAGCTAATCTAACTGATTTCAGTTAGATTTTACTTTTATATAACAAAATATTGTCAATAAAACGCCCAAATAAATAATGTGAATCATGTGTACCTGGCGCTTCTTCTGGATGGTATTGAGTAGAAAAGACTGGGTAATCCTTTATCATTATCCCCTCTACACTATTATCAAATAGAGAAATATGAGTAACTTCAACGTTACTTGGAAGAGAAGCTGAATCAACAACAAAACCATGATTTTGGCTAGTTATCTCAACTTTTTTACTCTCCAGATCATAAACTGGATGATTACTCCCTCGATGACCAATATCCATCTTGACAGTCTTTGATCCCAAAGTAACTGCAAGTAATTGATGGCCCAGGCATATACCAAAAACTGGTATTTTAGATTTCACAATAATTTCTATTTCTGAAATTACACTCTCTCCTATCTCTTGTGGATCACCAGGGCCATTTGAAAGCACTATACCATCTGGATTCATGCTTAATATTTTGTGAGCAAAACCTGTATCTGGTTTGACTAATTCAACCGTACAATCAAGTTCTACTAAGCGTGAGATTATACTATTTTTTACACCGAAATCAACAATTACAACCCTATATTTTGCATTAAGAGCGCTTTGAAAGTTATTACTTAAACTGACTTTCTTAGTTATTTCTATTCCATTTACAGATTTGTATTTCTTCAATTCATCTAATATATGTGCCTCACTTGACGGACATATCATTCCATTTTGAGATCCATGTTTTCTCAAATATCTCGTCAAAGCTCTAGTATCAATTCCCGATATCCCAACTACATTATTTTTCTCCAACCAATCATTTAAACTAATATATGAAGAAGAGTGAGACATAGGAGAAAGTTCACGCATAATCACACCACTTGCAAAAACTTTTTCTCCTTCATTATCTTTGTGATTTATTCCAACATTACCAATATGAGGAAAAGTGAACGCTATTATTTGATCAGCAAAAGAAGGATCGGTTATAGTATGTTGATACCCGGTCATACCAGTGGTAAAACAAACCTCACCTATACATTTACCTTTTTTACCTATCGATTTTCCCAAAAAGCACTTGCCATCTTGTAAAACTAAAGCTGCATTCTGCATTTAACTCTCTCTTAAACTCATTTAATATTATATAAGAATTTTAAATAACATGCCAAAACTCAATCGCAAGCTTCTCCACACAAAAACATCTTGACTATCGCATGTTTCATATTATATGAATAAACTGTTAATAAAAGTGGAGGGTTGCAATGCCTAATAATACAGATCAGTCTAAAAAAATAAATGAGAAATGGTTATTTATAGGAGGTGCTTCACTGTTTCTTGTAATAATGCTACCATCAATTTTTCTCTTAGCAAAAATGGCTATGATGTTTGTTATAATCTCAACTACAGCAATAGCAATAAAAATTGCCTCAAAAGCAATATCAAACGTTTTAGAGGATAAAGAGAATCAATCAACACAAAATAAAATTATAAACCTAGCTATTGGAGCAGTGTCCATACTTGCAGGTGGGATATCATTACTTATTACAGCAAAAGTTGGTTTCATCGCAATATGTTCAACTACAGCTATTTTAGCTCTGTATGAATATATTAAAGATGAAAAAATAGGTAAGGATATAAATGATAAATTCGATGAAATAGCTAACAACACGGCTGAGTTTTGTGTAGACAGCATTGAAAAACTTATTCTATCACAAAGCCAAGGAGTGTGATCTTTTATTTATAAATAATTAAATTTGAGATACATGGCTAACGTACAAAAACTGAAACCAGTACTTCCTTTCTTGTCATCCTAGTAATGGCTTCCGTCATCAAAAATGTTGTATTACTTTTATACTCGCAAATCTAACTGGATTTCAGTACTGGAATGACAACAAAGAGGCTACCTAAATGACATATTCAATCTCTATACAGATGTACGTCATGTTCATAAAATTACGATAAAAAATTACTTGACAAGTTCTGATAGTCTTTTTACTATTCGTAATGAAGGTGCTCTAGAGCTTGGAATCTATCTTCGTCTGCAGGCTTTTCAATTCAATTAATCTATAATCTTCAGTTAAAATATATTTTAGCTATACTTCGGTCGTAGCTGTATACATTTTTCTGAATCTTTTTTTATTAACAGAAGGATCATTATGTTTAAAATTCTGAATTACGCATATCATTAACCTGCATGTCTTTAAGGGACAGATGGTACCTATGTCCTTTTTATATTATATTTTATAGCAATATCATGTATTACTTTACGCCCCAGTCTTTTTCAAATATTGCGAGCCCTTGATCAGTAAGTGGATGATTAATTAGCTGTCTAAGTATTTTTGCTGGCACGGTAATTGAATGAGCACCAAGTCGTGCAGCTTCTATTACATGCGCTGGACTTCTTACTGATGCAACAAGAACTTTTGTCTTAAAATTATAATTAGAATATATAGTGCATATATCTTCTATTAGCGATAAGCCATCATAGCTTATATCATCAAGGCGACCAACAAAGGGAGAAATAAAACAAGCACCGGCCTTAGCGGCAAACAGTGCTTGCCCAGGAGAAAAACATAATGTGATGTTAGCAGGTATTTTATGTTCTGTCCACAACTTTTTACAAGAAATTAATCCTTCATGTGTAAGGGGCAACTTTACTACGATATTACTAGCAATTTTCGCTAACTTAAGGCCTTCTTTAATCATCTCTTCATGGCTATCTGCAACAACTTCAACACTAACAGGCCCTTTTATAATAGAGCATATTTCACTTACTAAATCTTCGTATTTGTCCTTATGCCCAGACTTTGCTATTAAAGAAGGATTAGTTGTTATTCCATCAATGAACTCTTTTAGCTCCTTAATTTCATTTAAATCAACACTATCAAGAAAAATTTCCATATTATTATCCTGTTCAAAACCTATTTTTACAAAATATTGTCATCTTTGGAAAGTGTTAAATAAAATCGGATTTTTAACTCAACTCAATTCTAAGTCTGTTAGGAAAGAAAATATTGAATTGAGACACAGTATACCTCTGGTAATAAACATGAATTGGTTGCATTTTATTAACATAATTAGCATAACCAATTTCTGAAGTTTACTAGCTTTACGTCCAATAGAAATTCTTGCATAGCCTAAAACTTAGTGCTACTATTAGTATAGTAACATAAATAGGTAGTGAGGAACAATAAACAAAACGACTAAGGTCGAGTTTAACGCTCGCAATTAAATTCAATTAAAAAGGTTAGTATAAAAGGAGTTTTGATAGCTTAATCACTCCTAAAGTAAATATATTATCAGAACAATAGTAACAGGGAGTATACTATGTCAACAAATTTCCCGACATTGAAAAACATATTAGCAGAGCTGAAAAGAAAAAATAGCATTACTGTTTTAGAAGAACATTGTCAGGAAAAATGGGAGGTTTATGACTTGCTCATGGATTTAACAAATGATGAAAATTTTAAGCAAGCATATATAGATCTATCTTTCAACAAGAGCTTTAAAAAAAACTTTATAGGATTAGCAAATCAGGCAAAAAAAGCTGTGAGTAAGTATTTTAGAGACAAAGACATAGACCTTCGAGCTTTTTATGTAGAAACTAACAATTCTGATAAAGTGTTAAACATTAATCTTATTAATTACAATAGAAGTGAGCCAATAAGAATCAGTGATATCTTACAGCAAGAAAGGGATATTAGCACATTGAATATTTATTGCAATAAAAAGCATGACATATACGCTTATCGAAAAGATAAGGAAAGACATTATGAATTTAAAGAGGGTGCATATTATGAAATGACAAGCACTTGGCCTGTGCAGGACAAGGATGGGAAAACTTTTACCTGTACTATGGTTATGAATGTAAGTAGTGCTGGTATAACTGAAGTACTAAAGTTTAATGGTAAAGATTTTGAATCTTCATCTAAGGAGTTTTTGGAATTAATAAGACAAAATGAAGAATTATATATTCAAGGTCTCTCTCTACATGACGCTGTCAAAGCATTATTGGAGAAGAATAAAGATGCTCCAGCTGTTATTAATCTGCAAAATAATGAACATATCGTAATCAATAAAGACGAAAAGATGAAAGATCTTGAAAATGATGCTAAAAGCAATCCTATTCTTTCTTTCACTAGCAACAATGTATCAGAGGTTAATCCACAGCAGATTGCAACTCAGGCAATTGCAACTCAAACAGAAGTTAATTCACAGCACACTGAAACTCAGATAGAGGTTGCTGTGCAGCACGTTGAAACTCAAGCGGAAATTAGCTCTCAAGAAACTGAAACTCAAACAAAGGTTAATTTACAAGAGGCTACAATTCAGACAGAAATTGCTGTGCAACACATTGAAACTCAAACAGAAATTGCCTCTCAACAGGCTGGAGCTCAGAAC
>NZ_JAFEVH010000001.1:45265-45587 GCF_048054155.1 Wolbachia endosymbiont of Nasonia giraulti | reverse complement strand
TGAAACTCAGACAGAGGTTGCTGTGCAGCACGTTGAAACTCAAACAGGAATTGGCTCTCAAGAAACTGAAACTCAGACAGAAGTTAACTCACAACAACTAGATCAAAAGCTTACAAAAGCTGAACAAGAAATTAGAGAATTAAATGAACTGAGGAACAATTTACAATATAGGTTCGACAACGCTGAACAAGAACTTGAAGAGTTAGAAAAGCACAATAGTGATTTACAGGATAAACTTGGAGAAGAAAAGCAAAAAAATGCAAAATTACAAACTGAACGGGAACGTTCAAAAAAGTGTGTCAAACCGAAAAAAAAGTAATAA
>NZ_JAFEVH010000001.1:19476-44865 GCF_048054155.1 Wolbachia endosymbiont of Nasonia giraulti | reverse complement strand
AGTTGAATTGAAAATGCGGTTTGACACACTTTTTTGAACGTTCCCTTCTTGCTTTAAATATGACAATGCGTCATATAGAGTTTTTGCTTCATATTGTCTTCCTACTTTCACCTCTTTATGTGCAGCTAATTGATCCCAAGTGACACCATTGCTTTCAATAAACTCTACAGAACCATTATCCCTAATGATAATTTTTATTTTACACTCTTTTCCCTCAACATACCACGTTAAATCCATATCATATGAACCATTAGCCACCTCATAAATTCTTACTCCATTCTCATCAACTCTGCAGCGTATTCCTCTTGTTTCACACTTACTTTGATTAGGCAGTAATAATGTAATTCCATCTACATTATATTTTCTGCATGCATCACTATTTAGAATATCAACCATATTTACTGGTTTTGTAAGATCGCTGAGCATAATTCTGAGTGCAGGTTTAATCTTACCTTTCTTTCTACTTTCTTTAATTCCTACATATTCTAAAGTATTGTCTTTTATACTTTCATTTACGCCTTGTGCAATTTTTTGAGCAATTTTGCCTACAATATTTTTGCTATCGTACTTATTAGCACATTTGTATTCATATCTGCCGTTAACCTCATTCTATACTGTTGCTGCCCTTCTTCACTAGGAACCACAGTAGAAAAGTGTTTAAACCACACTTTATCATCATCAATACTAACTTCTTCGTTCTTCTCTTCAGAATCTATAAGTATTTTACTATCTGGGCTTACACTTTTAAAGAACTCATCCTTTAAGCACAAATAAAAATTCTCACCTGTCTCTTGACTAAGAGAACCTATAGTTTTAATTAGACCTTTAGGATTACCTAACATACACCTCCACGCATTAAATTATATAAAGGTATATCAGCGTTGACCTTCTAGGTCAATTATAAATCTCTTATGCAAAAGAGCTTTCACAAGAAAGCTCCCATATAATCGCCAGTTCTCAGTTTTCTGTATCCTTTGAGTTTGTAACAAAACGATTCACCAAAATCAATTGGATTAACTGTAAGTCGCTCTTTTACTATCTCTTCAACTCTTAACTTTATTGTTTTTGGAAAAGCTCTTCTTACCAACATTTTTCAGGAATTTAATCTTATAGCGCTTTAGTCCCACCTATAGTGGTAAGATTATCTACTTATTCTTATATGGGAATTTACCAACTATTAAGACATTAAGTGTAGTAAAAATATATTCTAATAGTATGGAAAAATAAAATGGACTTTGAAAAATATGTAAACGATGGTATTATAAATTTATATGATTTGCGTAACGACACAAGTAACAAAGAAATATGTGAGCTTATCGATTTTATAAAAGAAAGAAAAGATATCAAAGAATTTGGTTTTGGAGATCATGATACTAGTCATAACATAAAATCTAGAAGAGGTAATAATATGAAACCTAGATGCATGGGTGTAGGAATTGGTTTAGTTGCTGGTCTAGTTGCAGGATGTTGTTTAGGGCAAGAAACTTTAGCTCTTATTGGCGTTTCTGGTGTAGTGTTGATTGCATTTGCTATAGTTGGTGCATTACTTGGAGCTGGAGCGGGCTATGTCGTAGGTAAATGCCTTGACAAAATTAAGGTTACAAATATGCAAGGAGAAAGAAGTTGTTAAAGGTTCGTGTTATATTCTGAATTTCTTTCAATACTTAAAGATTTACAATCAGAGCAAACTACCTGGCCACGTGGAACTGATTTCAGCTCATCAGTTGAAACTTTACTTGAGCAGAATATGCATTTTATTTTATCACTTGGGGCGAGTGAGTGATCAACAGCAATTCTATCATCAAAAACAAAACACTCGCCCTCCCAACTACCACTTTTGTTGTGAGTTTTTTCAAGGTAGGAAAGAATACCGCCTTTAAGGTGGTAAACATCGTTAAATCCAAGGCTTTTCATATATGCTGTAGATTTCTCGCATCTGATTCCACCAGTGCAGTACATAGCCACTTTCAGATCTTTACTCTCAGAGAAAGACTCTGCCCACTGAGGAAAATCGCGAAAACGTTGAGTATGTGGGTTAATTGCATTTTTAAACTTGCCTAGTTTTACTTCGTACTCGTTTCGTGTGTCTATTACTAAAACATCAGGTTGAGAGATAAAATCATCCCAATGTTCTGGATCAACGTACTGGCCTCTAACGGAAGTACCGAGATTACTTACACCAAGATTCACAATTTCTCTTTTTAATCTCACTTTCATCTTACTAAATGGTTGATATTCTGCCGAGCTCTCTTTCCAAGTAAGACCTTTTAGCCTGTCATCAGAACGTAGAAAATCAAGTATTTTATCAATTGCGTTTCTTTCTCCAGATACAGTTGCATTAATACCCTCTTCTGCAAGGAGTATAGTGCCTTTTAATTCAACGTTGTCGCATACAACTTTTATTTCGTCTTTCATGTCATAATAATTAGAGAGTTTTACAAAATGATAGAAAGTTGCAATGACAAAACTCATAATTAATTAGTTTATCGATTTAAAACATAATATATAAAATTATGAAGATATTCAATAGGACGGCTGTTAATTACTGGATATCTTTAGTTTTTGCATATAACATTTCAATATCAAATATAGATTCAAGTTAATGTTTCTGAGAGTATTTAAAAATATATTCTTGTTTTTAGTAAGTGTATTATTTGTCTGCCCTATACTATCGTTAATATCGATTCTATTTACAGAATCAGCAAACTCTGGATGGGTAATTAGTAGACTTTTTCCTGAATATATACTCAATACGTTGATTTTGATGGTAGGAGTAGGGTTAATATCCTTTATATTTGGAGTAATTCCAGCTTGGCTTACTACATTTTTTTCGTTTCCCGGAAGTAGAATTTTTGAGATTGCCTTATTCTTTCCGATATCAATTCCTGGATATATAGTATCGTTTGTTTATGTAAACACGTTAGAGTTTTCAGGTCCAATTCAGAGCTTGTTAAGAGATACTTTTCAATTGAGCAAAGGTAACTATTGGTTTCCCGAGATCAAATCCCTAGGTGGTGGAATATTAGTAATGGGATTTAGTCTATATCCATACGTTTATATGTTGGTCCGCTCAAGTCTAAAGAGCGTTAGTAACTCAGTCACTATTGCATCAACACTTGGGTTCTCCTCATTACAGAGTCTGTTTTCTGTCATCATACCCTCCATACGTCCATCAATTATAGCTGGGTTATCCTTGGTACTAATGGAAGTAATTACAGATTTCGGCACATCACAGTTTCTTGCTATCGATACTTTCACGACAGGAATATACCGTACTTGGTTTTTATTGCATGACAAATATTCAACTACTGTTTTGGCAGTTGCAGAACTGATTTTCGTTGCAACACTAATAGTTATCGAGAAAAAACTACAAAAAAGAGAAATATCTTACTCTTCAATCAATACTAATGCAGATTATCACAATAAACGTAGTATAAACGGTTCTATATCGTTGATCTTTTCTTATCTTATGTGTTTATTGCCGATATTAATAGGCTTTATTTTACCAATGATTCCACTTATATATTGGAGCATAGAGAAAGGCTTTTTCATATACGAAGCAAGATTTTATAATATAATAACAAACAGTATTAGTTTATCATTTATTACCGCGCTAATCTCGATCAGCATTGCAATAATTATTGGATATACAGCACGTAAAAATAAGGTAATAAGCAATATAGCACGTCTCATTTCTCTTGGATATGCAATTCCAAATGCAATTATTGCAATTAGCATAATAATGTTTTTAAGCAGAATATCTTCTTTCATTACTCAATATATTGTAGAAATTAGCTTGGTAGGAACTATTGGCGCATTAGTTTACTCATATTTATTTCGTTTTTTTGCTATATCTTTCAAGGCGATAGAGTCGGGACTCAAAAAAACACCAAATGAAATTGAATGGACTGCATATACTATGGGTCATGGGCCTATTTCCACGTGCCTGAATATTCATATTCCCCTTATCAAGAAAAGTATACTATCGGGATTTCTGCTTGTGTTTATGGATACGGTAAAAGAACTCACGGCAACACTAATTATCAGACCATTTAATTTTGAAACTATATCAACTAGAGTATATGAACTTGTCAGCGATGAGCGTTACAGAGAAGCTGCCCCATTTTCGTTAATGATAGTTATTATAGGTTTAACCTCTACAATAATCTTATTCACACTTGATGATAAGAATCAAAAATAAACTATTTTGCATCTGTTCAGCAGAGTAAGAAAATAAGATAGACGAAAAAAGACAACTATAGAAGCAAATGGTCAGTGCTTTCGTGTTTATCAACTTAGTTGGATCTCAGTATCAGCTACTCGGATGACATTATGGAAGCTCAAATGACAAAACAAGAAGCATTGGTTTCAGATGCACTTGAACCACTATCTTGATAATCAATGAGGTCTAGTGTTAACGTATGGACTGTCTAAGGAAAAGGGTGGTATCATAACATCAAAGGTTTTTATGCTCTCTTCGTTCAGAAATTCATATTTACCCTGCATTATTCCTGATGGTGTATTTAAGTATGTTCCACTTGTATATTTGAATACCTCTCCAGATTTTATTACAGGTTGTTCTCCAATAACACCAACTCCGGCAATTTCATTTATTTTGCCCTTATGATCTATTATTTGCCAATAGCGACTTAATAATTGAATGGTTGATGAGCTTTTGTTTTTTATCTTAACATTATACATCCATACGTAACAATTTTCATAAGGAATGGATTGCTCTTCAATGTAAATTGGCAAAACTGTAACTTCAACAGAATTAGTAATAAGTGTGTATTTCATGGTCATCGTAAAGTGTTCATGATAAAAGTTTAACACACTTCAATTATACACTTTTTTCATAGATTTTCCAAGCATATTATCGTACTCTAACTAGGAAATATTAATCTACATGATGAACAAAACAGATCCACTGGATAAAAAAGTGATAGGAATAATAGGAAGTGGGCAATTAGGTAAAATGACTGCTATCGCTGCAATAAAACTTGGGCACAAAACGCATATTTTTGCCAGTACTAAAAACGATCCAGCTTGTTCTGTTGCTGATGATTTAACAATAGCAGACTTCTGTGATAAGAGGGCACTTGAATCTTTTGCACAGAGTGTGGATTTAGTCACTATTGAGTCTGAAAATATTCCATGTAGTGCAATTGATATTGTGTCGCAGCATACAGATTTTTATCCAGGTAAAAAGGCGTTACACATTTCGCAAAATAGGCTGAGAGAGAAAGATTTTATTAGAGATTTAAGCATAAAAACTGCTGATTACAAAAGTATACAAAATTATAATCAGCTACTAGAAAGTAGTGAAACTTTTAGCTATCCAGTGAGGCTAAAAACAACAGAAATGGGTTATGATGGAAAAGGACAATATGTGATTGAAAATGATTCTGAACTGAAGCAATTTGCTTCCTTCGATTGGAATAAAGAGTACATTCTTGAAGCAAGTGTTGATTTACTGAAAGAGGTTTCAATAGTCGTTGCAAGAGATAAAAACGGTAAAGTAGCTTTTTTTCCTATAGCAGAGAATCACCACGTTGACGGAATACTTAATACTTCAATAGCACCAGCTAAAATAGATAATAAATTAGCCCAAGAGGTACAAAAAACTGCAGAGAAAATAGCAACTGCACTTGATGTAGTAGGAATTCTAGCTATTGAATTTTTCATCACTCAAAATCATGAATTACTAGTTAATGAACTGGCCCCAAGACCCCACAATTCTTGCCACTGGAGCTTGGATGCATGCAACGTTAGTCAATTCGAGCAGCTAGTTAGGATAATATGCGGTCTATCTATGCAGGAAGTAGTATTACGCTTTCCTTGCATGACAAAAAATATAATAGGTAATGATATATATAATTCTCACAAATATTTGAGCAACGAAAAAGCTAGTTTAACCATATATGGGAAAAAAGAGGTTAGGGACAAGCGTAAAATGGGACATGTCAATATAGATTTAAGTTATTGAGCTATAAATGCTCTTTGATCAAGATCTCCAAGATCTGCACTACATTTAGTGCTGCACCTTTGCGTAGATTATCAGCTACTATCCACATATTTAATCCGTGTTTAACGGTATCGTCTTGTCTAATACGCGATATGTATACGGCATCCTCTTGCACAACATCAATCTGAGTCATATATCCACCATTTTCGCGCTTATCTTGCACTAAAACTCCATCGTCTTCACTGAGCATTTCACGAGCTTCTTCTTCAGCTATATGCTGATCAAATTCTACATTTACTGCTATAGCATGACCAACAAGAACAGGTACTCGGACACAAGTTGCAGTTACTTTTATATCCTCTTCTAAAATTTTTTTTGCCTCCTCTTGCATTTTCCACTCCTCTTTTGTAGAACCATCTTCCATGAACTCTCCTATATGAGGAATGCAATTAAATGCTATTTGCTTAGGAAATATTTCAGGTTTTTTAGCTTCATTCATAAAGATTTTTTTTGTCTGATTGTAAAGCTCATCCATTGCTGCTTTACCTACACCAGAAGTTGATTGATAAGTTGAAACAACGATTCTCTTTATTTTTGCTTTTTGGTGTAATAAATGTAATGCCAGCAACATTTGTATTGTAGTACAGTTTGGATTAGATATTATGTTATGGTTTTTATACTCCATAATTTTATCTTTGTTGATCTCTGGAATAACTAGTGGCACGCCTTCTTTCATCCTAAAACGAGAGGTATTATCTACGACAATACATCCAGCTTCAGTTGCAATCGGTACGTATCTCTCGGAAACATGAGACCCAGCACAGAAAATTGCTATATTAATTCCAACAAAATCGTAGTTCTCAAGGTCTAAGACAGTTAATTCTTCATCGCCGAAACTTACCTTTTTTCCCTCTGATTTTTTTGATGCAAAAGCAACAACAGAATCTATTGAAATTTTTCCTTCGTCTTGAAACTCGGCAAGGGCGCTTAATACCTCACGCCCTACTCTTCCTGTTGCTCCAATAACAGCAATTTTATATCCCATATAGATAAACCTCTGACTTTAAAGCTATATTATATTTTTACTGATAAAATTTACAATTACTTTAATATTTTTACCTTGCAATTAACCATAATTTAGTTATAATTATAAGATACTAGTAATATTGCATGGTAGAATGAAATGAGTAAAAAACATGATGACACTAAGGTCAAATCTGCATTTCAAAAGCCTGAAAAAGTCAATAGATTAGAGATTCAAAATGTTCTTTCGAAAAAAAGCAAGCCAGCGATAAATTTTGATGATAAAAAGTATGGTGTGAAAATTTCTAAGATAGACCAGCATCTTTCAAACAAGAAGCAAGAATCTTTTGGATTAAGAGATTTTTTAAGTTCAATACCAATAATAGGAAGATTTTTAGTGAAAATTTTCACGCCTGAAAAAGAAGAGTATAAAAAACTGCAATCGCAAATAGGTCTTTCTAATAAAGCAAAAAATGAGATCTACATAGATAATAAACGCACAGAAGAAGTAGGTAGCAAACTTGAGAATGGTAATATTGAACAAGTAGATAAAGAGAAAAAAAACCTTGGCCCATAAATATTAACCATTTAAAGTGTATCTCTCACTACTGAATTTGTTGCACAGAAGTTTTGCAGTACCAAAATAAATAAATGGGTATGCCACTTGCAGTGAACAGGCTCGAAATCAGCAGAGTACCTACAGGGGTTTCTAATATCACCCAACAACAAAAGGTTGTTGCTATGCTACCAATTAAAAGCTTATAACAACTCCTCTCCTGTATAATAACCTTTAGAAAGGCAAAACAGCACGCAAGATAAACGAACAAAAATGAAATTACAGAAAAGTCAATAATCGACGTAATCTGCTGGGCAAAATTGTTGTTTGAAGTGAGAATTAGTAAAATTGCAGTTCCAATTGAACTAACTGTTATTCCCAAAAAAGGAGAGCCATGCTTGTTCCTTTTAGCAAAGAATTTTGGCATTAGTCTATCTTCTGCAAGACCAAAAGCAACTTGTCCACTAGATAAAACCCAGGCATTTAGACTGCCAACACAAAAAATGAATGCAACTATAGAAACAATTAAATGCCAATTACCAGAAAACATAATTTTTATCGCATCAACATATGGTGCTCTTGAACTTGCTAAATTGTTGCCATTGATCAATCCCATAATCGCAAAATTGTTGATAAAATATATAACAGCAACACAAACTGTGCCAAGCACCACAGCTTTTGGTATAGTTTTAGCTGGATTATCAACTGACCCTGCAGGTGCTGTTGCCAATTCAAGTCCAATAAAACACCATAAAGTAAGGAGTGTAGAGCGCGCAAGAATTTGCGATGTTGTAAGACTTAATATTTCTTCACTTATGATAAAATTATTTCTATCGAAAAAAAACAACGCTGCTACAGGTATTGCAAGCAATACAGCAACCTTCACAACCGTGAGCAGAAACTCAACGTGCCCTGCAGTAGCTATTCCCCTTAAATTTATTAATGTAATGATTGTAAATAACAACAGCTCTAAAAATAAACGCATACTTTTGATATCTTCATGGAAAAATGGTGTAAGATAGCCAACACCCACAACTATTAAAGCTGTTGTACTAACCCATGAGATTACCCAATATGTCCAACCAACAAAGAACGCTGCAGCAGGACCAAAAGTATGTTTCACATAAACGTGAGGACCTCCTGTTTCTGGAAACTTTGCACATAGCGTAGCAAAAACTAGCGCAAGAGACACAGCACCAGCTCCTGATATCATCCAACTTATAAGGCTATAAGCGCCATATGGAGCAAGGCTAATTGGAAGCATAAAAACCCCAGAGCCGATCTGACTACTAATGACTAAAGCAAAAACAGCCCAAAAACCTATTTTATTTGACACAATACCTCTTAATTCTATTAATGTAAGCCAGTAGTATAGCTTAAGAATTTTAGCAAATAAAAAATTTAAGTTAAGTTTTTAGTTTATGATACCAAAGTAGATAAATAAGTGTTCCGCTTAAAGGGAATAGACTTGATATTAACAATGTTTTTATAGAAGTCTCGTATATTATCCAACAGCAAAAAGATACAGCCACACCTCCAATTAAAAATTTGCAGTAGCTTTTGTCTTGTATATTAACTTTGAGAAAAGCAAGGCTACATGCTAAGTAGATAAACAAAAATGACACCACAGAGATATCAATTATTGAAGTTACTTGCTCAGCAAAACTTTTGTTTGACGTTAAGATAAGTAAAACTAACACCCCTAAAGTACTGAGTATTATTCCCCAGAATGGAGCATCGTACTTGTTTTTTTTTGCAAAAAATTGCGGCATTAACTTATCTTCTGCAAGGCCTAAGGTGACCTGTCCATCAGCTAAAAACCAAGCATTTAAATTACTTACAGAGACAATAAAAGCAATAACAGAAATTATCAAATGCCAATTACCTGGAAGCATAATTTTTACTGCATCAACATATGGTGCTTTTGAACTTGCTAGGTCGTGACCGCTTATTAACCCCATGATTGAAAGGCTATTGATGAAATATATCACAGCAACACAAATTGTTCCGAGCACAATGGCCCTTGGTATTGTCTTAGCTGGATTATTAACCGATCCTGCAGGTGCTGTTGCTGATTCAAGTCCAATAAAACACCATAGAGTAAGGAGTGTAGAGCGCGCAAGGACTTGAGACATCGTAAAGTTTGATACTTCCTCACTTACAACAAAATTATTTCTATCAAAGAAAAATAATCCTGCTATGGGTATTGCAAGAAGTGCGATAATTTTAACAATGGTCAGAAGAAGCTCAACATGCCCAGCAGTAGTTACCCCTCTTAAGTTTATTAGCATGATAGCTAAAATTAATGTTATTTCTAAAAGCAAACGTATATCTTGTATATCATTATGAAAAAGCGGGGCTAAATAACCAATACTTGCAATTGTCACAGCTGTTGAGCTTACCCACGAGCTTACCCAATATGTCCAGCCAACAAAAAAAGCTGCTGTAGAGCCAAAGGCATGTTTCACATAAATATGAGGACCACCCGTTTCTGGAAATTTTGCGCAGAGTGAAGCAAAAACTAAAGCAAGAGATATAGCACCAAATCCTGATATAACCCAGCTTATGAGGCTATAAGCGCCGTATGGTGCAAGGCTAATTGGGAGCATAAAAATTCCAGAGCCGATTTGGCTACTGATCACCAAGGCGAAAATAGCCAAAAAGCCTATTTTATTTGACACAATAATTTTTATCTTAATAGATTAATAATATGATTGAAGCTCAGAAATTTCAATCGGTCTTTACAAAATTTGCATTTTTTTAATTTAAGCATACAATGAGAAGTATATTAAGGGGTGGGTTATGAATCCGAGGTTAAGAAATTTTTTGATTATTTGTGGAAGTATTTTATTGCTTGTTTCCGCTATTGCAGCAATAATTTTACTTGAATATTTGCTTGATATCTTCACTGATATGCTTTTTCAATTTCTTCTTGCTAAAACTTCAAGTGAAATATTAGCTTTTTTGGGAACACTTGCAATTTTTCTAGCTGTTGGCGTTTCGTGTTACGGACTGCATAAGCTCTGTTCTATTTTTACAGAAAGGATTACAAGCAGCTATCAGTCTTTCAAAAATGAAAATAGTAATGATAACATTTTTTCTGAAGTATATAATGACCCGACAATAGGGTTGAAAGATAAGATTCTGTTTTTTTCTATATACTCAATATATTGTATCCAATTACCATTTTTGTATTGTTCATCGAAGATATCAGAGCTTAGCAGAACATTATCAAATAGTAGAGCGTTGGGTCTTAGAATATGTTTAGTGCTTATTAATACTATATTATTGATCCCAGTAGCACTTCTTGAGTTAATAAAGTATCCATTGATAAAGCTCTTCTCGCCTCTGGGTTTAAGTGTAAAGCAAATGAGCTTTTTGTTTAATGTAAGTGATGTAGGCACCGGCAGTCAGAGTGTTCATACGAGTAGTTTTGAATACAGCATTCTCCAATGCGCTCAAGACTTAAAGCAGAAATTCAGAAATCAACCAAATATGCTCAATA
Source organism: Wolbachia endosymbiont of Nasonia giraulti (assembly GCF_048054155.1). Taxonomy (NCBI): domain Bacteria; kingdom Pseudomonadati; phylum Pseudomonadota; class Alphaproteobacteria; order Rickettsiales; family Anaplasmataceae; genus Wolbachia; species Wolbachia endosymbiont of Nasonia giraulti. The sequence continues at coordinate 33,816 of NZ_JAFEVH010000001.1, read as the reverse complement.
AAGAGTTTGCAGACTACATAAATAATTCAGATGAGCTTACACCTCCACAAAAAGAGCAATTAAACCTTTATCTTAACTTTAATGGCTCCAATAGAGCAACTTATAGAGAATCAAGAACTGGATTAACGCTAACACAAGCTGCAAACTTAGTTTTAGCTGCAGCTAAGAATCAGAAGTTAGATGTAGACTTACTAAAATGCATGTTACTCATGCGTTTACAAGAAGGAAGTGGTGCATGTCATCTTGGAATGTTTAATCGTATTATTTATTCACTTAGTTGTCTTGAAGCAAAAAACAACTTTACAGTCGAGGTAAATGCTCAAGTATACGAAAGAATGCCGAGCATTACGGAAGAGTTTCTTAAGCATTGTAAAAGTAAAAAGATGAAGATTTTAAAGGATAATTTTGACAATTTCTACTCTGAGAATGATATGGATCTTGAAGTAAAAGATAGTATGGGTAAGTTGATGGAAGAGGCAAAGCAATTTGTCTTTAATAAATTGTATATTGATTATTATAATAGATATGGTCAAGAAGTTGGAAGGGGCCCTATAAAGCAGAAATTGAAAGAACTAATTACAGATGAGGATATCAAGGAAGCAGTAAGTGCTGTAATAGATAATATAGAAATCCCTGAAAAACCATCTACTTATCTTGAAAAGATGAAAGCATTTTTTGCAGGGCATACAAGATTCTCTGCTGCTTAGAGCTCTGAGACTTGCCTAAGCTTTGATTGTGAGTTAGGCGTAAAGTTAAAATTGGTATTTACAATTAACTCACAGCAAACTAAACAATGGCAACCTGGAAACACTTCAATTTTTCCTTATTGATTTGTGGCAGGTTCTTTGTTATTGTTATGAAAAGAAACTTCAAACCTCATTAGTATACTTTGATAGGTTAGTATTACATATGATAATATTGATAACAAATGATGATGGTTTTGAAAGTGAAGGAATAAGACTACTTAAAGAAATTGCACACAATTTTGCATCGGAAGTATGGATAGTGGCACCAGATACTGATAGGAGTGGAGCTGCAAGGTCTCTTGACTATCCAGTAAAGCAATTTATTAAAATAAGTCAACATAGTGAAAGGGAGTTTAGTGTGTCTGGTACTCCCGCAGATTGTGTCATTATTGCACTAAATAAGATTATGAATAAAAAACCAGATTTAATATTATCTGGAGTAAATATTGGATCAAATGTCGGCGATGATATTTGTTATTCAGGCACAATCGGTGCTGCAATGGAAGGTGCTGCAAGATCTATACCTTCTATTGCGCTGAGCCAAGTTTATCATGGTAAAATAGACTGGAACAATACAAAGATTTTTGCACCAAAGGTTATTGCCAAGCTAATGAAAGTTGGTTGGCCTAAGAATATAGTGATGAGTATAAATTTTCCTGCTACAGAAAAAGTGAAAGGGGTCGGATTTGCTGAACAAGGTGAATATAACATTGATGGTGATTTAACTTTTACTGAAAACTTGAATGGTTCTTTGAGCTTAAATTGGTCTCGAGAGCACTCAGGCAGTGGTAGTATAAATAAAATAAAAGGAGGTTTTATTACTATTACACCGATAAAATTAGATTTTACAGATTATGATATATTAAATGCTATGAAAAATTCTTGTGCAGAGGAATTTTCTTCTATAGCTAACACTCCTATTGCTTCTGATTAGATATTTTCTACGATTTTATCTCGAGCAATCATTTTTTCTTCACCCGTGTCCATGTTTTTAATTTTTAAAGTTTTACTGCTTAGCTCTTCATCACCAAAGATTAATACAACTTTTGCATTTGCTTGATTTGCTTTTTTCATTCGGGTTTTTAGAGTTCCACTATATTCGTAAATCACATATAAACCATTTCTGCGTAATTCACTTGCAAGTGTTAGAGCATGTTCTTCAGCTTCTCCACCGATTGGAATTATATAAATAGGCCTCTCTTTTTTTTCAGCATAGTTGATTAATTCCATTATACGCTCAATCCCCCCTGCAAATCCTATTGCTGGAGTGTGTTTTCCACCTACTGAAGATACTAGATTATCGTATCTTCCACCGGCAAAAACTGCTCCTTGTGCACCTAAATCTTCTGTGACAAATTCAAATACTGTGTGACAATAATAGTCTAGACCTCGAACTAATTTGCTATTTACAGTGTAAGGTATGCCAAGAGCTTGCAGTGCATTTAACACCTGGTCAAAGAAATATGAAGATTCTTTTGTATAATAATCACTGATTTTTGGTGCGTCAGAGATTATTTCTTTATCTATCTTATCCTTAGAGTCTAATATTCTGAGTGGGTTTTTAATCAATCTATTTTGACTATCTTCTGATAGGTCATTTTGAAACTTTTTTAAATACGATATCAAAGCCTCTCTATACTTACTTGTTGTTTCACTCTCACCCAAAGAGTTGATTTCCAGTCTTACATTCTCATTGATGCCAAATTCAGTGAGTAAATGCTGAGCAAGTGATATCAATTCAATATCAGCTTTCGGGTCTTCTATGCCAAAAATCTCAAAATTTATCTGATGAAATTGCCTTTGTCGTCCCTTTTGTGGTCTTTCATAGCGGAATGCAGGTCCTGTTGAGAATAATTTTATCGGTGTTTGCAGTTTTTTTTCAATGAGTAACCTAACAATAGCTGCAGTGAATTCAGGACGCAGAGTTATGCTCTTTCCTCCTTTATCAGTAAAAGTATACATCTCTTTATTTATGATATCTGAACTATCACCTAAAGTCTTTGTAAAGACTTCTGTGTATTCAAATATCGGAGTTTGAACAGGTAAAAAGTCGTATAAACTTGAGATTCTATTTGCTGTTTGCTCTATGTATTTAAATTTATACCATTCATCAAACAGAAGATCTTTCGTTCCTTTAACTGTTTGATTAGTCATAGCATAGTCTCTATACCTGAAACTTCTGGTATGTGATAGCTTAGCATATTCTGCACTCCTTGTTTTAAGGTAATTGCAGCACTTGGGCACCCAGAGCAAGCTCCTTGCAGTTCAACGTAAACTATTCCGTCTTTATAGCCACGGAACTTGATATCACCACCATCTTGAGCAACTGCAGGTTTAATATAACTTTCCATCAATTCTTTTATTCTATTTACAATTTCTATATCATTTTCATTAAAGAATTCTTCCTCTAGCATTTTATTATCACTTACTCCTTCTTTATCAAATGCTTTTCCACCAGAAGTAAAGTGATCCATAATTGTAGTTAAAATTTCCACCTTTACTATATCCCAATTCATTCTATCTGATTTTGTTACTGAAATAAAATCATGACCAAAAAATACTCTTACAACATGTTCTATTTGAAAAAGATTTACTGCTAGTTTGGAGTTCTTTATTTCATCTGCATTTGAAAAATCAGCTGTTTCTCCTTCGCTCAGAATTTCAAAACCAGGAAGAAATTTCAGCGTGTTTGGGTTTGGTGTTTCTTCAATCTGGATAAACATGTTATTTACCATGACAATTATAATTGTTACTATTTAATCATAAAATGATAAAAAAATATACATGTCATTCATCTTCTTCCTTTTTTTGATATTCACAATAATCACGTTTGTTTTACCTAGCGTTGTTGTATTTTTTCTCTTTTTGGCAAAGAGAAATAACATAAGTTTTATGATGAACTCTATATTAAGTAAGTTTTTGAACGAATTTAACAGTAGTAAAAGTTACACCAAAAATTACACTGGTGATAATATGTCCAAAGATGAAGCATTAAAAATACTGGGGCTGAATTCCGAGGCAAGCCAAAATGAAATCAATAAGGCATACCAAAATTTAATGAAACTGGTCCATCCAGACAAGGGAGGATCGGAATATTTTGCACAAAAGTTAAACGCAGCACGTGATAGGTTGATGAAGACCTAATTTTAACCATTGTTTTCTCTGTAAATTTTGCTTGTACATATTAAGTTGCATGATATAAAGCCGGAAACATTATTCTTTAGGAGGTATTTGATGAAAAAACTTGAGAGATTGAGAAAGAATTTATTTGCGGCTATAGATGAGCTTAATATTAAGAAAGTTAAAAGATATGTTAAAAAGGCAAGATATATAAATAAAGAAAAAGAGATTATTAATGGTAAAAAAGATGGTATGGCACCTATACATCTTGCTGTTTATAAAGGTAGCTTAGAGATAGTGCGGTTTTTGCTTAAAAATAATGCTAATATTAATGCTGTTAGTGATGGATGTCTTGTTCCTTACTCGTACGTTACTACCATGAGTAGCAAAACAGAAATAAAAGAAATGATATATCATTGTACTAGTAGTACCACTTCCCAAGTAATGCAAGGTTTTACAGCTTTACACTTAGCCTTTTTTTATTGTCGATTAGATATCGCGAATCTTCTGCTCAATAATAACATTGTTAATGTTATTATTAGAAATGCAAATGGCAAAACGGCATTTGAGGTTATCCCAGGTTATGAAAGCCTTTGCAGTGATGGCTGTGACATGAGCAAAATATACTTAGATTTATCAAAATTTCACAAAAATAATTGTACAGAACTATTACTTTCTGCTAGAATGAATACTAAGTTAGAATTAGAAGCTGGTGATACTCCAGATGCAGCAAGTAGTACAGCGAACCCTTTCTCAGCCTCCACCAGGGCAGATACTAAGATAGGGTTGGAAGCTGGTGATACTCCAGATCCTGCACCAAGCAGTGCAGTAAAATCTTTTTCTTTTATTAATAATATATTTAGTTGGGTAACCACTGCCACACTCAGCAGCTTATTCAGCAGTGCTCCTGCTTTACCTTCTGCACAGCAATCTGTTGACCACTTAGATGGTAGCCCAATTGGTTCTTCACAAGTTGATTTTAATGGAACAGCTCTACTAACTGATGTAATGATCAGAAAGTTCACAGGGAAAAAATACTCAAGCCCACTAGAAGATTCACTTCTCACAATAGAAGAAATTAGAGAAAGAAAGCTTAACACTATAGAAAAAAACTTCGAGACAGCACTGAGTAAGTGTGAAAAACTTTATCAATGTCCTGAAAGTTCATTAAGTAATTTAACGATATCTAAAGGTATGCATCAAAAGTCCCTCTAAATCAGTTAAAATAAGCACTCTAATTAGAGTGCTTATTATCCCTTATTTCCTTTTCTAAAGCAGATTGCTTCTTATTAAGAGCAAAAAAATGTGAATAAGGAAGCTCAGCATGTCTTGTACGAAAGTTAAAGTGATAGATTGCTGAAGACCTAATTTTTAACTATTGAAATTTTTCTCTGTAAATTTTGCTTGCACATATTAAGTTGCATGATATAAAGCCGGGAGCATTCTCTTTTAGGAGGTATTTGATGGAAAAACAAAAAATAATTGAGATTTTAGGAAGAAAATTAGTTTCTGCTATAAGCAGAGGTGATTTTCAGAAAGTTAAAGAATGTATTAAAGAGATAGAGTATAAACAAATAAAAAATGAAGTTTTGAATTATGAAAGATACTATATGAAACCTATACATCATGCTACTCTCTTGGGTAATTTAAAGATATTAGAGTTTTTATGTAACAGCGGTGCTGATGTTAATACTACTATTAGTAATCGATATTTGAGTACTCCCTTGCACATTGCTGCTAGACATGACAAACTAGAAATAGCAAAGTTTTTACTTGATCGTGATGCTAACATCAATGCTACAAATTATAAAGGTTTTACACCTTTGTACTTAGCATCTAACGGTTGTCATTTAGATATGGTAAAACTCCTACTCTGTAGAGGTGCTGATGCTAGTATTCAAAGTCGTTACGGCAAAACAGCATTAGATGTTGTTGGAAATGCTAGAAAAGATGAATGTAGTAGTAGTGAAATTCAAAAAATAGAATCTGTATTGAGCAGTGCTACTGAAGCTGACTGTGAAGCAAAATTAACTTCTATAAAAGCAGGTATTAAAGACGCTAACGACAGCACAGATTTTGTAAGTAGTGCAGCGAGTCTTCAATTATCCCCTACCAAAGCAATTAAGATAGAATTGGAAGTTAGTAATACCAAAAACTTGGCAAGTAGCACAGTGAACTCTTCCTCCACTCTTATCAGAGAAAATTTTGAAGAAGTTAGCAGCACTGCAAGCAATGCTGTAAAACCTTCCTCTTTTATTAATAGTATATTTAGTGGGATAACTACTACCATCAATAGCTTGTTCAGCAGTGCTCCTGCCTTACCTCCTGCACAACAATCTGTTGATCACTTGGCTGTTAGCCCTATTGGTTCTTCACAAATTGACTGTAATGGAATAGCTACGCTAATTGCTATGGCAGTAAGTTATATTAAAGGAAAACAATATTTAAGGCCACTGGACAATCCACCTCTGACAAGAATTGATATTATAGACAAAAAAGTCGAGACGGCAATTAGTAATTGTGAAAAACGTTATCAATGTCCTCGAATTCATTAAGCAATTCAACAATATCTAAAGGCATGCATCAAAAGTCCCTTTAAAATAAGCACTCGAGTTTGAGTGCTTATTTTCCTCCTTCTTCAGCATACTGCTTCTTATCAAGTACTGAAAATTTAAATGAGGGGCTTCGAATATCTTGCACAAAAGTTACGTGATAAGTTGCTGAAGACCTCATTTTTAACCATTGAAATTTTTTCTCTGTAAATTTTGCTTGCGCATACTAACTTGTGTGATATAAAGCCAGGAACGGTGTAATTTGGGAAGTATTTAATGCAATATATGCAAAAACGGATAAGGATTGAGAACTTTATAGATGAGTTATTTGTTGCTATAGAAGAGCATAGTCTTCTAAAAGCTAACATATGTATCAAAACTGCAGTGATGATGAAACTAAAAAATCAGGTTTTTATTGGTGAAAGATACGGTATGAAACCTATAAGTTTTGCTGTTAAAGAAAATAGCTTCAAGACATTGAAGTTTTTGGTTAATAACGGTGCCAATGTTAATGCTGCTAGTAGTGAAAGTTTGAGAGTTGCCTTGCACGTTGCTGCTGAATATGGTAGAGAAGACGCAGGACAGTTTCTACTTAGTCGTTATGCTAAGATCAATTTGCAAGATATAATGGGTAAGGTGCCTTTGCACTTAGCGTCTTTCCATTGCCAAGTGGAAATGGTGGAACTTCTGATCAAGCATGATGTTAATATTTATATAAGAGATGCGGGTGGTAGAATACCACTGGATGTTGTTGGAGATGATCCAAAATCTATATGTAATAGTAATACAAGGCAAAAAATAATATCTATATTAAAATGTGCTGATAAAGTTAATTGTCAGACATTAGCTTCTAGGACAAATCTTAAGGTAATAGAAGCTAGCAATAACTTTAGCTATCATAATAGTACAAGTGTGTTAAGCAGCGCAGTAAAACCTTCTTCTTTTATTAATAGTGTATTTAGTTGGATGGGAACTTCAACAACTGCTGCACTCAGTAGCCTATTTCAGAGTGCCCCTGCTTTACCTCCTGCAAAGCAATCTATTGCACATTCGACTGGAAGCTCAATTGGTTCTTCACAAGTCGATTGTAATGGAACAGTTCTCCTAACTGCTATAGCAATAAGTAAATTCACAGGGGAAAGATATTCAATGCCACTGGATGATTCACTTTTAACGATAAGACAGGTTAAAGAAAGAAAACTTAATTCTCTAGAAAGAGATGTCAAGATGGCACTTAGCAAGTGTGACAAACTTTATCAGTATCCTGAAAGCTCACTGAGCAACTTCACAATATCTAAAGGCGTGCGTCATCAAAAGCACCTCTAAATCAGTTAAAACAAGCACTCAAGTCTGAGTGCTTGTTTTTCTATCCCTTGTTTCCTCTTCTAAAGCAGATTGCTTATTATCAAGTAATAAAAATTTTGAATTAGGGGCTTAAAATATTTTGCAAAAAAGTTGCGTGATAGGTTGTTGAAAGACCTAATTCTTCACTATTGAAATTTTTTCTCTATAAATTTCACTTGTGCATACTCAATTACATGATATAAAGCCGGGAATGTTATTTTTTTAAAGGTGTTTTTATGCCAATAAGTGTTGAGAAATTAAGAAAAGAATTACTTGCTGCTATAAGCATAGGTAATTTTCAGAAAGTTGAAAAATATGTTGAAGAGGCAGAGAGTGAGCATGTAAAGAATGAGGTTTTGAATAGTAGAGAGCACGTTATAAATCCTCTGCGTCTTGCTACTCAAAAACGTAACTTAAGGATATTACGCTTTTTAATTGCCAAAGGTGGCGATATTAATGTTACTACTAGTACTGTATATTTGAGTACTCCCTTACATATTGCTGCTGCTAACGAAGCAGAAGTAGCACAATTTCTACTTGATAATGGTGCTAATATCAATGCTACAAATTATAAAGGTTTTACACCTTTGTACTTAGCATCTTTCTATTGTTACCTAGATATGGTAAAACTTTTGCTTTTTAATAATGCCGATACTAGTATTAAAGATGTAAATGGCAAAACAGCATCGGATGTTGTTGAAGGTTATAGAAGAAATATGTGTGATAGCGATGCAAGACGAAAAATAGCATCTATGCTAGAACATACTGCTAAAGTTAGCTCTATAGGAACTATACAGACAGTGTTAGAAATGGGTAATAATTATAGTACCGCAGATATAACAAGCAAAAAAGTTGAACTATTCATAGATGAATTATTTGCTGCTATAAACATAGGTAATTTTCAGAAAGTTGAAAAGTGCATTAAAGAGGCGGAGAGTATAGGTATAAAAAGCGAAATCTTGAGTAGTGAAAGGCATGGTATAAAACCTATACATTTTACTACTGACAAGTGCGATTTAAAAATATTGCAGCTTTTGCTTAATGAAGGTGCTGATATTAATGCTACTAATACTGAATATTTTAATACTTCTCTGCACATTGCTGCTATTAATGGTAAACAGGAAATAGCACAACTTCTAATTGATAGTGGTGCTAATATCAATGCTACAAATTATAAAGGTTTTACACCCTTATACTTAGCGTCGTTTCATTGTCAATCAGATATGGTAAAACTCTTGTTTTGCAACAATGCTGATATTAGTATTAAAGATGTAAATGGCAGAACAGCATCGGATGTTGTTGGAGGTTACAGAAGAGATATGTGTAATAACAGTAGTGCAATGCAAAGAATAGTATCTATATTAAGTGGTGCCGTTTCAATTGATTGCAAAGCGATATTAACTTCTACTAAAGTAAGTCTTAAAGAAGAATTGGAAGCTAGCAGCGTGGCAAGTAACGCAGCAAGCAGTGCAGTAAAACCTTCCTCTCTTATTAATAGTATATTTAGTTGGACAACTGCTTCTACATTGGGTCGAAATACTCCTACTTTACCTTCTGCACAGCAATCTGTTGCTCATTCTGCTGGAAGTCCCATCTACTCTTCACAAGTTGATTTTAATGGAACAGCCATGTTAGGTTATTTAATGTTCAAGAAGTTTACAGGGGAAGAATGTTTAGACCCATTGAATAATCCGCTTTTTATAAAAGAAGGAATTACAGAAAGAGAGCTTAACGCTATGGCAAAAAATGTTGAGATGGCACTCAGTAAGTATGAAAAACTTTATCAATGTCCTGAAAGTTCATTAAGCAACTTAACAATATCCAAGGGTGTACGTCATCAAAAGCACCTCTAAATCAGTTAAAACAAGCACTCAAGTCTGAGTGCTTGTTTTCGTGAAATCTATTATTTAAATTAAACTTTTTATTGTGCGTTGTAGGTAAGTTGTTACAATAAAATGAGTTAAGATGAAAAAACTTTAAGTTATGGAAGATGATAGCAAGAAAGAAATAACAGAAGAAAAAGGTATATTAGGTTGGATAGAGTATAGACTGCCTATATTTTCTTTTCTAAAACATACTGCTTCTTATCAAGTACCAAAAAATTTAAATTATGCTTGGAATTTTGGTTCTTTGGCTGGTATAGCACTAATTTTGCAGATAATAACAGGTATATTTCTTGCCATGCACTACACTCCGCATGTTGATCATGCATTTAATAGTGTGGAGCGTATAATGCGTGACGTAAGTTATGGATGGCTGATACGTTATACTCATGCTGTTGGGGCGTCACTCTTCTTTATGGTGGTCTATGTTCATATCATGCGTGGATTATATTACGGATCTTATAAGAGACCGCGAGAAATGGTGTGGTTTATTGGCATATTTATATTTTTTGCAATGATGGCAACTGCCTTTATGGGATATGTTCTTCCATGGGGACAAATGAGCTTTTGGGGTGCAACAGTTATAACTAACTTATTTTCAGCCATACCTTTAATTGGCAATAAAATAGTTATATGGTTGTGGGGTGGTTTTTCCGTTGATAACCCAACGCTCAATCGTTTTTTTGCACTTCATTATCTTCTTCCTTTCATTATTATTGCTTTAGCTATGTTGCATGTTGTTGCTCTGCATAGATTTGGCTCTAATAACCCAAGTGGAATAGAAGTAAGGTCAGGTAAGGACACTATCCCTTTTTATCCTTATTATATAGCAAAGGACTGCATAACTTTTGGTTTATTTTTTATAATTTTGTTTGGATTTGTTTTTTATGCCCCTAATTATCTTGGGCATCCTGATAATTATATAGAAGCTGATCCTATGGTAACTCCAGTACACATAGTACCAGAGTGGTATTTCCTACCTTTTTATGCGATGTTGCGCTCAATTCCAAATAAGCTCATTGGTGTACTTACCATGTTTGGATCTATTTTAGTTTGGTTTCTTTTGCCTTGGCTTGATAAATCAAAAGTTAAAAGTGGTGCTTATCGCCCATTATTTAAGAAATTTTTTTGGGTTTTTGCAATAAATTTTGCATTTCTTGTTTGGCTTGGGGGGCAGGAAGTTAAAGAGCCTTACATTACTTTAAGTAGACTCTCAACTCTTTATTATTTTTCATATTTTGTGATAGTTTTACCTTTACTTAGTAAATATGAGAAACCAAAAAAATTACCAAAAACAATAAGCGATTCCGTTCCGGAGATGAAGTGATGCTGTTGGTTAAAGTTGCTCTGTTTTGTGTATTATTTCTCACTAATTCTCTTTCTGCAGAGGAGTTTAAACCTTTACCAAATAAGAAAATCGACTGGAGTTTTGATGGAATTACTGGATCTTTCGATAGAGAGTCAATTCAGCGTGGCTATAAAGTATACAAGGAAGTCTGTGCTGCTTGCCATTCAATGAATAGAATAGCGTTTCGTAATTTGCAAGATGTTGGTTTTTCCGAAGAGGATGTAAAACAAATTGCAGCCTCTTACCAAGTGAAAGATGGTCCAAATGATTTGGGTGAAGTGTTTGATAGGCCGGGAGTGTCTTCGGATTATTTTATTGCACCTTTTGATACAAAAGAAGCAGCTGCAGCAAGTAATAATGGTGCAATTCCACCAGACTTATCACTCATTGTTAAAGCAAGGCACGATGGTGCAAATTATATCTATTCACTACTAATTGGTTATCAAAACGGTGAACATGATGAGAACGGTTTATATTTTAATCCATATTTTTCAACAGGCAGGTTAGCTATGGCACCACCACTCTCTGAAGGAATGGTAGAATATGATGGTACAAGGCAAGCCACAGTTGAAAATATGGCATATGATGTGGTAAATTTCTTACAATGGGCAGCAGAGCCAGAACTGGAGCGCCGACATAAACTTGGGCTAAAAATAGTGACATATTTTGTAATTTTGACGGTGTTTTTTGTTCTCACTAACAATAGAGTTTGGAGCCAACTCTATAAAAAAGGAAAATAGAACTTCATTTACGCTCGTTTTTATACCTTACTCATAATATCATGTGTATTATGTAATGATAAATATATTATGAAAGTATAGGGATTATGGCATTTCAAATAGTTACAAATTTTCAGCCAGCTGGGGATCAACCACAAGCAATAGATAGTTTAGTTGAAGGACTAAATAACAAAAAAAGAGATCAGGTTTTACTTGGAGTAACTGGCTCTGGAAAAACTTTTACTATGGCAAATGTTATTGCAAGAACAAACAGGCCTGCGTTAATTATGGCGCATAATAAAACTTTAGCGGCACAGCTTTACGAGGAGATGAGAGGATTTTTCCCCCACAATGCTGTTGGATACTTCATTTCTTATTATGATTATTATCAGCCTGAGGCTTATTCGCCACAAACAGACACTTATATTGAAAAAGACTCTTTAATAAATGAAAGAATTGATATGCTACGCTATTCTGCTATATGCTCTCTTTTGGAGCGTAGGGACACGATTGTAGTTGCGAGTGTTTCTTGTATATATGGTCTTGGTTCGCCTGAGAGCTATCTCAGCATGACCTTGACTTTAAGTGCTGGAGATAAGATTCATGTTAATGACTTTCTGAATAATTTAGCTAATCTCCAATATAAACGTTCTGATGTCAGATTTGAGCGAGGATATTTCAGAGTGCGCGGCGATATTATTGATATATTTCCTGCCTATTATGAAAATAAAGCTTGGCGTTTATCATTGTTTGGTGATGAAATAGAAGAAATTTCTGAGATTGATGCCATGAACGGCAATATTATCAGACGCATAGATAAAGTCACCATTTTTCCAAATAGCTATTACACTACATCACGTGAGACTCTTTTGCAAGCAGTTCAACTGATTAAAAAAGAACTACATGAACGCCTGGATTATTACTATTCACAGAACAAAATTGTTGAAGTAAAACGCCTTGAGCAGCGTACTAATTTTGATATTGAAATGATGATGGCAACGGGAGTGTGTAAAGGTATTGAAAATTATTCGCGTTATCTTTATGGAATGAAAGCCGGAGATCCACCGCCTACATTGTTTGAGTATTTACCTAAAGATGTAATTTTATTTGTTGATGAAAGCCATGTAACCGTTCCCCAGATAGGTGCAATGTATAGCGGTAATGAAGCACGTAAAAAGAAATTGATAGATTATGGTTTTAGGCTACCTTCTGCTTTTGATAACCGTCCATTAAAATTGGAAGAGTGGGAGGCAATACGGCCCCAGACTATTTACGTTTCGGCTACTCCAGGAAAATATGAGTTAGAAAAGACTAACCACGCATTCATAGAGCAAGTTATCCGCCCAACAGGACTGACAGATCCCATCTGCACCATAAAACCAACAGAGAGTCAGGTTGATGATGTGATTCACGAGGCGCAAGTAACAATAAAAAAAGGATTTTGTATTCTAATTACCACATTGACAAAAAAAATGGCTGAAAAGCTAGCTGAGCATATGAGTGAGCTCAGTATGAAAGTAACTTACCTACATTCAGATATTGGTGCACTGGAAAGAATTGAAATTATATGCAAATTAAGATCTAAAGAAATAGATGTTCTTGTTGGCGTTAACTTATTGCGGGAAGGTCTTGATATTCCCGAATGTGGGCTGGTTGCAATTTTAGATGCTGACAAAGAAGGTTTTTTACGATCAGAGACTTCGCTCATTCAAACGATAGGCCGTGCTGCACGCAATGTTGAAGGCAGAGTAATTTTATATGCAGACAAAATTACTAATTCTATGGATCGTGCACTGAAAGAAACTGAAAGGAGAAGAAAGAAACAGACAGAGCATAATACACTGAATAATATTGTACCAAAAACTATAATAAAGCCTATATCAAATACTTTACAGGAAAAAGTGGTAGTTGAGAATTTTAGTAAGAATGATCTAAATAGTTTGAAAAAGCAAATGTTGAAGCATGCTGAAAATTTAGAGTTTGAAGAGGCGGCAAAAATAAAAGGTATTATTGAAAAATTTAATAACAGACCCGTTACATAACTAGAAAAAGGATAAATAATTAATAGTTAAGCTGACTTTGATTTACCAAAGATTTGAAAAACTATTATCTAAGAACATATCTTGAAAGGACTTAAGTGGTTAAGCATAGTCATATTAAAGAGTTCTTGAAGTAAGGAGAGCACACTCATACGTCAAGCAAACAACGTTTACCTAAAATTCTGTGACATTAGCAGCTTTCTTGGCCCGTTTTCAGTAAACAGTGATTTTGTAATTCTTCTATATATTAGAAAAATTTTTATTTTAATTAGCCATAGGCGCCTATTGTTTTTTAGCTAAAGTAAAGATCAAGTATCTGGAATTCTGGACATAAAATCCCCCTGTGTAAAAAAGATTAGAAAAAAGTGTAGCGCACATACAACAGATACGCACTAAAGAAGATACGCTACGCTTTTTGATTAAAAATTTGACTGAACAGTCTGCAGACAAAGATAGATTTTGAGCTCTTAAAATATCTCTGACTGTGATTATAATCAGATTTAAAATATATGGAAGCAATTTTTTACGTTAGCTATTTAATAGGGAACGTTCAAAAAAGTGTGTCAAACCGCATTTTCAATTCAACTCA
>NZ_JAFEVH010000001.1:0-19466 GCF_048054155.1 Wolbachia endosymbiont of Nasonia giraulti | reverse complement strand
CATCTTTGCTAGATACATATTTCAGTGAATTCCTTATCTGATGCACTATACATAGCTGTACTTCTGCTTTAGGAAATACACTATTTATAGCTGTAGGAAAGCTTTTTAGTCCATCAATGCAGGCAATTAGAATATCTTCTACTCCTCTTTCTTTGAGGTCATTTAGAACTCCCAACCAGAAGTTAGCTCCCTCACTTTCAGCCAAATAAAAACCTAATACTTCTTTTCTGCCATTTTGATTTATGCCCAATATATTATACATGCATTTACTTATACAATGTCCGTCCTCCTTGACCTTAAAGAACATGCCATCCATAAACACTATTGGATACACTGATTGCAGTGGGCGGCTGCGCCATTCATTGATTACTGGAAGCAGTTTATCAGTAATACTAGATATCTCTGCTGCTGATATTTTGTGGTCATATATTTCCTCAACGTGTGAAGCTATGTCTCTGTATCCCATGCCACTGGCGTATGTACTTAAGACCTTTGCTTCAAGTTCTGGATGTAGGCTTGTTTGCCTTTTTTTGACTATTTGCGGTTCAAAGCTTCCCTCCCTATCTCTTGGTGTTAGCAGCTCAAATGAGCCTGCACTCGTGCGTAAAGTTTTTGCGTTTCTCCCATTTCTTCGGTTATTTTCTTCACTTTCAGCTGACATGTGGCTTTCTATTTCACCTTCCAGACTTGCCTCTAGCAACCTTTTTATAAACGGTGTTAATGCTCCATCTCTTCCTGTCAATGGTCTTCCTTCTCGTATAGATGACAGGATATTTGTTTCTAATTCTTTATAATCTACCAAACCAGTAGTTCTATTTGCTTGACTCATATCAAACCTCCATCTTTTATATCAATTTATTACTTTTTTTTCGGTTTGACACACTTTTTTGAACGTTCCCTCTAGTAAAAGGTTGGTAATTTGATCTTATAACATCAATGAGCACACCAGCCTTTATTTTGTATGCATTCAAGCAATGTGTGACTATTACGCCACAATCATACACTGTCTTCCATAGAGGAAAATCTTTTGCTCTACTGACAAATACCTCTCATTATGTATCGTATAGCATTAATAATTGTTCTGATTTTGTGCTTTCTTGGCCACACCTTGTGCAACTCTTAGCTCCAAAAATTTCCATTCTTTGTCACTTACATCACCTGGATATATTTTTTACTGATCCTATCATATTATCTTCCTGATTTCCTTTCAAGATATGTTCTAAAAAGTAGAATCCGTTCAGCAGGGTGACAAAATAAGATAGAAAAGACAGACATAGAAATAAATGGTGTCATCCCAATATGATACTTTCTCTGTCATCCCAGTACTTGACACTGGAATGACACCATTTTTGCTTCGATATTTACACATTAGCCATGCATCTGAACGGATACAAAAGTAGAATTTACAATTCTATCTAAAAGGATACCGAAAAAGAGCAGGAGTCCTATCTGGGAATTATTTTTAAATATGGACATGCATTGATTAGAATCGTCTGGATTGAAATTTTTGTGTTGGTGGTGAAATATGAATCCTATGGCAAGTAAAGCAATATAAAAGATGTTATTTAATGATGATAGTATACCAGCGTACAACCATGCCATTAAGGATATTAAATAAAATCTTTTCAACCAAGATTTTGTTGTATTGCCAAAGTATAATGCAGTAGATTTCATTCCTAATTTCTCATCATCTTTTTTATCTTGATGAGCGTATATAGTATCATAACTAAGCGTCCAAAAGACGCATCCTATATAAAATAGCAAGGATTCTATGCTAATCTGGTTTGTTATTGCTGCTGAACCCATGAGTGATCCCATGTTGAAAGTAAACCCTAAAAACAATTGTGGCCACCAAACATAACGCTTTAGCAAGGGGTAGATAACTATCATGCACATTGAAATTATTCCAAGTATAAGAGTAGTTTTATTGGTTAATAATAAGATTAATAGGGCAATAGACAGTAACAGTGAAAGTAAAGCCAAAGCCTGCTTTATGTTTAATGCACCACTTGCAAGTGGTCTGTATTTTGTTCGTTCAACATGTGCATCTATTTCTCTATCGAAGATATCATTGATTATGCACCCTGCGGGTCTCATTAAAAATGCACCTATAGTAAACAAAACAAGGAGAAAAAGAGCTTGATACGATAGAGAAGTTGAGGCTAAAAGAATGCCGCTTAAGCTAGAAAATAGCACAAGCCATAAACCTGTTAAACTGTGTATTCTCATTAATGAGAAATAATGGTTGAAATACATCAATTAAGTGTGATTATGTAATATTTTGCTTACATTGACAAAATTATCGAATGCTAAATCAGGCTTAAAAACTAACTCAGGTATAAATCGCAAATCAACATAACATAATATAGATTTACGTATTGACCATGCAGATTGGTTCATTTCATTAACAACAGTGCTGATATCATCATTATCATTTTGGATGTTTAATGAAGATAACACAATATATACATCTGCTTTCTTCAAATCTTTGCTTAGCTTTACATCAGATACTACTACTTTTTCATTAAGAACATTACCTTCCATTAAGACTTTTGATATTGCCCTGTGTAATACCGATGCTACTTTGAGGTTTCTAATTTCCTTTTTCATATTCAACTACTATAACGTCCTTTCTTCTTGCACTAATTGATAAGCTTCCAAAATGTCTCCAACTTTAATATCGATATTACCCTCTAGCGATATTCCGCATTCAAAGTTTACACCTACTTCTTTAACGTCATCTTTAAATCTACGTAGTGCTTTTAACTTTCCTTCATGCACCAATTTGCTGCCACGTACTACCTTAACTAGGGAATCTTTTTTTATAACTCCATCAGTGACATAACATCCGATGATATTACCGGCTTTGGATGAATTAAATATTTGCCTTACAGATGCAGAACCAACACGAACCTCTCGTGTAACAGGCTTTAACATTTTAGTTAGATACATCCTCATGTCTTCAATAAGCTCATATATTATATTGTAAGTATGTATTTCTATACCTTTTTGTTTTGCTAATTCTCTTATTTTTGAATCCACTTTTACATTAAAAGCTAAAATTACTGCGCTTGATGCTTCTGCAAGCAGCACATCTGAATCTGTTACTCCTCCTACTGCTTTGTGTAGAATATTTAATTTCACTTGGTCTTTACCAAGCTTATCAATTGAACTTGATATTGCTTCAATAGAACCAGTGACATCGCACTTTAAAACTACAGATAGTTCTTCTGTTTCACTATCATTACGACTGAATATATCTAAATTACTGTCGTCTAAATCTTCTTGCTTTTTCTTGATTAATTCTAACCTGTATTCAACAATTTCACGAGCCTGCCTTTCAGAGTTTACAACAACAAATTTATCTCCAGCATTTGGTACACCATTTAAACCAGTAACTTCAACTGGAGTAGAAGGTAGTGCCGCTTTTTCTCTTTGACCAAGGTGATTAACCATACTGCGTACTTTGCTGTATGTTGTACCAACTACCAATATGTCACCAATCTTTAATGTCCCTTCTTCAACTATTAATGTAGCTGATATTCCTTTAGCTTTATCTATTTTGGACTCTATTACCCATCCAAGTGCTCGACAATCCTCTATTCCTTCTAGCGTCATTAATTCAGCAATTAATAAAATTGCCTCTTCTAGTTTATCTAAGTTGACTTTCTTTTTTGCTGATACTGGCACAATTATAACATCACCACCAAGTTCTTCGGGGATGAGGTCATACTGAGGCAAACTATTAATTATTCTTTCTACATCGCCAGGTTGTGATTTATCAATTTTATTAATGGCAACTATAATAGAGACATTTGCTGCTTTTGCATGGTTTATTGCTTCAATTGTTTGTTTCATGATTCCATCATCAGCTGCAACTACTATCACAACTATATTAGTAATATTGGCACCACGTGCACGCATTGCAGTAAACGCTTCATGCCCTGGTGTATCAATGAAGGTAATTTTTTGCTTATTTTTTGTCGTTAATTGATAAGCACCTATGTGTTGAGTGATGCCACCTGACTCTCTTTCTGCAACATTGGATTCACGAAATGCATCGAGTAATGATGTTTTACCATGATCGACATGTCCCATAAAAGTAACGATAGGTGGTTTGAGTCTTTTAGGTAAGTTTTCTCTGTTGCTTATGAAGAGTAAATTCTTTTCTTTATCAGCATCACTTACTCGTTTAGCCGTATGATTAAATTTTTTTGCTATTTCACATGCTATATCTGGATCTACTGTATCATCTACTCTATAATTCTCACCAACTTCTTCTTTAAACATTTTTAACACACTTTTGCTATCTTCTGCCATACGAATAGATAATTCCCTGATAGTTATTTTGTCTGGTATAATAACTTCTCTTGCTATATTTTTACCCTTAGTAAACTTTGATTGTTTACTTCTTATACCAAATTTTTGCTTAAATACAGGGAGGTGTTCATTTCTTTCATCTATTGCCTGTGTAATTACTAGCTTAGAATGCTTAGAGTATATATCTTTGCTAGCTTTAAAAGACTTTTTATCATTGTTCTCATATTCAATACTATCTTCTTTTTGTTCAACTGAGTTAGTATTACTTAAAACTTCCTTATTTATTTCTTTAGGTAAAGAGTGTGATTCATTTTTATCTTCAGCTTCTTGATTGCTTTCTTCTTTTTTTATTTTCTCTTCTTGTTCTCTCTGATTCCTTTCTTTCAGCAAAGTAGCATTCTGTACAGCATTAATGCGGGAAATTTGTTCTTTTTCAGTTAAAGAGCCTAATTTACTCTCGTCAAATAAACTATATTCTTCTGCAGAATGAATTTTTCTTCTTTTTTTTACTATTGTAGTACCAGTACTTTGACTATCTAAAGAGTTTAAATTAATGTCTAATTTAAGCTTGCTTAAGCCTTGTAGGGTTAATTTTTTATTACTGATATCTTCATTATTCATATTGTTTTTATATTAATCCAAGCTTTTTACGTGCTTCTATGATTATTAAATCTGCTGTATCTTTTAGATTGTCTTTATTATTAGTTGAGGAAGAGAGCATGCTACAAAACTCATAATTTGATAAATCTGCTATGTCCTCTAAAGTTTTAATATTATGTTTACTAAGAGCAACTTTATTATCTATTGATAAGGCTAAGTTGATTACATCGCCTTCCATACCTAAATTTTTTAGCTCTTCTATTTTTCTATCATTCTCTGCTTTCAGGTAATTGTTTGCTCTATTATGAAGTTCATTTGCAATACCTTCATTGAAGCCCTCTATTGAAGCAAGTTCCTTAATTGAAGTGTTAGATATATCTTCTACACTTGAAAAACCTTCTGTTACCAATAATTGGCCCATAATCTCTTCTAAGTTTAAAGCTTCAGCAAATAAAACTGAACATTGACTAAATTCTTTATTTCTTCTTTCTGATTCTTGCTGAGTGCTTAATATCTCAATTTTCCATCCAACAAGCTCTGAAGCTAATCTTACATTCTGACCCTTTTTTCCTATAGCTAAACTCAATTGATCTTCAGCAACTATTAACTCTATACAATTTTCATTTTCGTCAATAATGACCTTTGATACTTCTGCAGGAGTAATGGCTTTAATAACAAATTGACCCAAATCTGATGAGTAATGTATGACGTCGATTTTTTCACCGTTTAATTCGTGTATAATAGTTTTTATTCTATCTCCTTTAACTCCAACGCAAGCACCTACTGGATCGATATTCTTATCAGATGAAAAAACAGCAACTTTAGATCTTGAACCAGCGTCTCTAGCTATACCCTTAATTGTTATCAATCCGTCAGCAACTTCTGGTACTTCTTGATTCAACAATGCCTCTAAAAAGCCTTCATGAGCCCTAGAAAGAATGATTTGACGTCCATCGTCAGAGCGCTTAACAGCCTGTATGTAAGCTTTAACCTTATCGCCTTCACGAAATGACTCACCACCAATTAAGTTTCGTAAAGGGAGGTATGCTCCAATTCCGTTTATGTCTATAATAAGATCTGAATATTCTACTTGTTTAACGATGCCATACCTCATTTCTCCTACCTTATCTTTAAATTCCTCATATTGCTTTTTTAACTCTTCATCTTTGATTATTTCAGAAATCTTTTGCTGGGCAATTCTTGCTGAAACAAGATCAGTGTTAAGAGAAATCAACTCACTAATAGTATCTCCAACTTTTGCATCTTCTTTTATTAACTTAGCTTGTGTCAACTTAATTAAGTCACACTCATTTTCATTTGATTCATCATTAATGACTTTTAGTTGTCTATATGAGGTAACTTTGCCTGTGTTTTTATCTATATTAACTACAATTTTACTTTTGCTACCATACTTTTGTTGAGCTACTGCTTCGATAGCACTTTTAAGTGCATTTATTATAATATTAAAATCCAAACCTTTTTGAAGTGAGAGCTCTCCCGCTGTTTTTATTACATCAAGGCTTCCAACTATGTTATTCTTGTTGCTTTTCTGCTTAACACTGCTTTTACGATTAGCAATCATATAAATAAATCCAATTTAATTAGTTATAATTATAGCTTCAACAGGTAAAAAACGCTATCTTAAATGTTAAATGATTGCTAATTTAAGTCAAGTTTTTTCATGTCTTTGTATGATAAGCAATGCCGGAGTAAAGAATAAAGTTAAGACCGTTGCAGCCAATATTCCACTTGCTATGGTTGCTGAAATATCAACCCACCACTGGCTTGATGGAGCATCATATGTGATTTGTAGCGTAAAAAAACTGATATTTAACCTAGTAATCATCGGTATTAAACCAAGAACTGTAGTTGCAACGGTAAGTAGTATTGGCCTGATGCGAGAAATTGAAGCGTTTATTATACATTGCTTAATGTTATTTTTGCGCACCTTAATTTGCTGATGAAAGGCATCAAGCAATAGTATATTATTATTCACTATAATTCCTGCTAAAGCAATTATCCCCACTCCACACATGACAACTACAAAAACTTTCTGAATAAGAAAGAAAATGAAAAATACACATGTTGTTGATAAAAACACTGCTGTCATTACGATAAATGTATAGTATATGTTGTTAAACTGTGCCACTAGCACCAATATCATCAATGTAATTGCTAATATAAAAGCCTTTAATAAAAATGCTCCTAATTTTTGTTGATCTTCCTTGTCACCTTTGAAATCAATCTTTACTCCTTTACTACAGTCTTGAGTAATCGAATTTTGAATGAACTTAACTCTTTCATCAACAAGATAGCCAGTATCAACGTCAGCAGAGATTGTTACTGTGCGTGATCCATCAATCCTACTTAGTTTATTTGCCTTTTTTTCGGGAACGTATTTCACTATGCTACTCATAGAATATGGTCCATTTGCTGTATTAATAAAAAGGTTATCTATAGTTTTCATGTTGCGATTCTTTCTGGGAAAGCGTAGTACAATATCAATTTCTTCATCTGCGTTATTTGGTCTATATTTTCCAATTAATACTCCATTTGTAACCATCTTTATAAAATCACCGATGGTTGCAACACTTACTCCAGAGCTTGTAGCCTTACTCTTATCAATACTCATATTCCACTCTATTTCAGGTGCTGATCTACTATCTTGAATATTTATAAATCCAGATGAAGGTTGGTCCATAATTTTTAGGATTTTCTCTGCTACTGAATTCAAGTTGGATGCACTTCCGCTTAAGTTAATTTGTATTGGCTTGTCAGCTGATGGTCCTGACTTTTGTTCCTGTACATCAATTATTACTCCTTTTATGTTTTGCACACTGCTCCTTATATCATTTAGTATTTGCTTAGCTTTGCGCCTGCAGCGCCAATCTACAAGTTCCAATTGAATTTTGGCAATAACGTTGTCTGAAAATTTTCCTGACCGAGCATAAAGAACATAAATTTCTTTTTCAACACCCAAAATACGTTCTTCTACTTTCTTAAGTATCAAATCTCGTTCTTTGGCTGGTAAGCTTTCTTTTACTTTAACGCTGATTAAAATGTTATCTGAATCTACATTCGGAAAGAACTTTAATCCAGGACCAAAAGTAAAATATAATATACTAGACAAAAATAAAACAAATACAACAACACATACAAATTTTTTGGGGTGATCTAAGACTTTCTCTAACATACGTACATAAGTTCTTATTATAAGCCCAGTATTTTTTACCTTACCACTTTCTATAGCACTCATTCTTATTATTTCTTTTTTTGAAGTTATTGAAGGTTTACCAAATATTGCACCAAGTGTTGGTATAAAAACTAAAGCCATAATTAGCGATCCAGTTAAAGTTAGAATTATTGTAATTGATATGTACTGCATAAATTTACCGACTGTATCGGGCCAGAGTAACAGAGGGAAAAACACTGCTAATTTAGTCAATGTTGATGATAAAACTGGATAGAACATATCATGAACTGAGGTGCAAAAGGCTTCTACTTTATCCATGCCACAAATCATCTTTCTATCAGCATATTCGCTGATTACAATTGCATCATCAACCAGCATCCCAACTGCCATAATTAGACTGAAGAGCACAACTATATTTAGAGTAATACCCATTAGGTAAAGAGCCATTATTCCTACGAGAAAGGAGCCAGGTATTGATAGTGCAACAAGAATAGCAGCCCTTGTTTCCCATAAAGAGCATTATTATGGTTAGTATTAGTAATACGGCAAATATTATACCATTTTCCAAGTCTTCAAGCACATCACGTACATTTTTTGACTGGTCATTCAAATAAACTACTTTTAAATTTTCAGGTAATTGATCTTTTGCTTTGTCCATTAAGTATTTTACTTGATTTACCGTGTCTATTATGTTTTTTCCATTACGTTTTGAAATTTCTAGTACAATGCTAGGTAGTCCATTAATACGAGCAAATCCTTGGTGATCTTCAAACTCAAGGTATACTTTTGCTATATCTTTGATTCTCAAAACTGCATCACTTTGAGATCTAATAGGAATATTCATAATATCTTCTATGTCTTTTAATAACCCTGATATTTTAATCGAATATTTACCGGTATCGTTTTCTAGTGATCCTGCTCCTACCAATCTGTTGTTGTTTGATATAGCTTGAAATATCTCATTTGATTGAATGTTATATTTTGTTAGAACTGTGGGCTCAATTATAACTTCAACTGTTTCTTTACGCATACCTGCCACTTCAACTTTAAGAACATTTGGCAGAGATTCTATTTCTTTCTTTAGTTTGAGTGCTATTTCAGTTAAAGCTCTTTCCGGCAAATTACCAATCAAGCCAACGTTTAGTATCGGAAATAAGCTCAAGTTTATTTCATTGATTATCGGAGATTCTGCTTCAATAGGTAATTTTGATTTTATGTTTAAAAGCTTTGAACGGACGTTATCAAGTACTTCTTTGTTATCATATTCTGTACCAAACTTAATTATCATGTGAGCACCGTCATTAGTTGCAAGTGCCTTTAGCTCTCTCACGCCCTCAATGGACCTTAGTTCATTTTCTATTGGAATAGCTAATAACTTTTCACTATCCTCGACAGAAATACCAGGAAACCCGACAAATACGCTAATTATAGGAATCTGTACATCAGGATTGCTTTCTCTTGGCATTTTTATATAAGTGTATGAGCCGAAGGTAAAAATCACGATAAGCAATAATATTACTGTTCTATTCCTCTCTATAATTAATCTTTTCATTCCGGACATTATACGTATTTACATCATATTATAGCTAAGATAAATTATATATTAATTAATCCTTATATAGCTTTATGTAAATGATTAAAATTTTTACAGTTTTGTAAGCGTAAGAAAACTTCTATATAATATAACTTTAGTATGGTATTTGAGGGATTATTATGGTAGCAGTTCTAAGTGTGACAGAAGGCAAGAATAAAGTGATCGTATCTGGGTTGGTTGGTGTCTCATCAACTTTAGTATTTTTAACAGTGATTCACATTGCTGCAAAGATAGCCATTATAGTTACTGCTGCTGCAGTTACTTACTTATTACTTTTGCTGATTCATAAAATAAGAACTAAAAAAGAACAGCCTGCTGAAATTACTGGTGTTTCAGGAGATGAAGGGTATAGCAGTGTTGATGAAGGTGAAGAAAAAGATACAGAAATATCCGCAAAAGAACCAGAAAGAACTGAAACTGAGTTAGAAGAAGAAATAATAAGGAAAAGAGCACAAGAACGCATGGAGAAAGGATCACTTGGTGGCCCGATAAATGCGTTTAGCGAACCAATTCATGTGACTATAGATGCTGAAAATAGCAATCCTGTTGATTATACAAAAACTATGGTAGTGCCTGAGAAAATTATTCTTGGCATGCCAGATGATAAAACTCTTACACAAAATAGCTCTAGCTCTATAAAGAATCAGATGAAATCTCTTCCTGAACACATGGATGTATCTGGTAATCCACTTCCTGAGCAGCTACCAAGCAACCTTCCCAATATAGGGCCTAAGTCTAAAAGTACGCAGAAACTATCTGCTGCAGACTTGCTATTACGGTATGGGAATGTAAATAATGATGTGAGGAAAGTGCTAGAATGGCCAATTACCTCAAAGGAGTTTAATGGGTTAGGGTTTAACAGGTAGTTGCTATATCAAACTCTCCATCTTATATTGAGGATCAGATGCAATGCCATACACTCTATTTGGCGGAGCAATTTTGTTCTCTATACCAAAAACTATACCTTCAATTATTGCTGTGAGTGCTTTTTCAAGGTTACAATCTGCTCCAGGAACACGGTGCTCTAGGCGGCATCTTTTGGAATCGTTGCCAAAATAGGGGATTCTTATTGCAGCAGTTCTGTTATTCACTCCCCAACTAATCGTCGTTGGAGTATGAATATCTGGGTACTGAAATCTTAAATATGAATCATCATTTGGAGCAAAAAACAACATATGTTTTTTCATCATTGCACATAATCCACCTATGCTGTGAATCAGGTGGTCACTATATTTTTGCTTATTGCCATAAAATAAGTTATTATTATTTGAATCCATGAGGCTAACATGTACATTTAGTGCGCTGCCTGCTCTATCCAAATAAGGTTTTGCTTTAAAAGAAACATTACCATCGAACTCTTGTGCTGTTCCAATCAGTAATTGTTTTGCCAACTCAAAATGCATAATTAAATTATCAGAGCTCGTATAACAGTCACTTTTTATTTCATATTGGTTTAAAGAACTCTCTTTTTCACAAAAAAATCCAAGAGAAGCTATTTTATTTTTGATGCTATTCAGAAATAAATATTCTTTTTTTATTCCCTCAGTGTAAAACTCCAGTTCAATACCGAATACAGTATTATGACTCAAATTACTTAATATAATCACAAATTTACTTCAATAAATTTATACTAAATCAGCTATATTTATACAAGTACTTTACTTATTTATCAGTAAATTTAATATCTTATTTATACATAATATATTACTATTTTTTAATAACATACTTCTAATCCTCGGTACAAGCGACATTTACAAATTGATTGTTTTTATTTCAAAAAAATGATCAATTTTAGTGCTTTTATACTCTTTACAACTCGTCAAAAAATCCTCATAATTTTAGATATGTATTAAGTAGTGTTAGCTTTTTATCTTACAGTAAGCTATTGATTATCTTGCATCTTTCTGATTATTGTTCTTTCTTGGTGTGGTATATGAACTTAACTAACCCTAAGGTTTCTACTATGTTTTTTGATCAGATTATTACAGTAACGGACCACAATGTTACTTGGGAAAAAATCCAAAATTATCTCCATAATCTCTATGGAGAAGCAACATATAACAGCTGGCTGAGTTCACTAAGATTTATCAGCAACAGAAATGGAGAAGTTTTGTTGTCTGTACCAACAAGATTTATAAAGGAGTGGATTACAGTTCACTACATGGAAAAAATATTGTCATTATGGCAAAGCGAAGATCAAAGTGTATGTTCTATTGATATTCAATTAATTGAAGAAAGAAATTCAAATTCTAATACGATACTAAAAAATAGAGAGGAAAATAATCATAATCTTGGTTCACCACTAGATACCAGATTCACTTTTGATAATTTTGTGGTAGGAAAGTCAAATGAGTTAGCATTTACAGCGGCAAAGCGTGTAGCGGAATCTATAGATCCAATATCAGGAAGCAACCCTTTATTTCTATATGGTGGAGTGGGACTTGGTAAAACACATTTAATGCATGCTATAGCTTGGGACATAGTCAATTCTCCGTCAGCAAAAAGAAAAGTGGTATATTTATCAGCAGAGAAATTTATGTATCAATATATTACGGCGCTGCGGAGCAAAGATATTATGTTATTTAAAGAGCAATTTAGATCAGTAGATGTATTGATGGTAGATGATGTGCAATTTATCAGTGGTAAAGATAGTACACAAGAAGAATTTTTTCACACTTTCAATGCATTGATAGACCAAAATAAACAATTGGTTATATCAGCTGATAGGTCTCCTAGTGATCTTGATGGAGTAGAAGAAAGAATAAAATCACGACTTGGTTGGGGATTAGTTGCAGATATTAATGAAACAACTTTTGAATTAAGACTTGGTATATTGCAGGCGAAAGTGGAACGAATGAATATGTATGTTCCAAAGGATGTCCTAGAATTTTTGGCAAGGAATATAAAATCCAATATAAGAGAACTAGAAGGAGCATTAAATAAGGTTGCTCATACCTCTTTAATTGGAAGAAGCATGACAGTAGAATCAGCTAGTGAGACCCTAATTGATCTTCTTAGGTCAAATCATAGGTCAATCACAATAGAAGAAATACAGAAAAAAATAGCTGAATTTTTCAATATAAAGATTGCAGATATGCAATCTAATAGAAGGCTCCGCAGTCTTGCGAGGCCGAGACAAATAGCTATGTATTTCGCAAAGAAGTTTACGCAAAAAAGTTTACCAGATATTGGAAGAAATTTTGGTGGTAGAGATCATGCTACTGTTATACACGCAGTCAAACAAGTGGAAAATTTCATAAGAACTGACCCAAAATTTGCTGATGAAATCAATCGATTAAAAAAGATGTTTAAGTAGCACTTTATTAATGACAACCAGGCTGTTTTCATTTTTTTGATCAAATATCTTTTTCAAGTAGATTAAGTAAATCAAAGATCATTATTAGTATAAGCTAAGAGAAAATAGCTAGTCGATTGCTTAAAAAGTATATAAAATCACAATTTAAGTAGGAAATATGGCAATTAGACTTATTCCAGATAATCTTGATATAAGATTTAGTAAATATAGAAATTTGACAGCACTTGTTAGCGTTATTCTTATCATTTTTTCAATGCTTACTTTTATGCTGCGTGGAATGAATTTGGGTATAGACTTTACAGGTGGAATTTTGATAGAGATAAAATCTTCAAGCAAGGATGATGCTATTCTCGGTATATTAAAAGAGAGTGGATTTACGATACAGAGTTCAAAAGCTGGTAATAACTTAGTTGTGCGGTTTAAAGATGAGGGAGATGAAGATAAAATTAAAAAGGTTAAAAGTATATTAGAAAGCAAATTAGGTAATTTAGTAACTTATCGTAAAATAGATTATGTTGGTCCACAAATAGGCTCAACGCAGATATTTGAAGGGATATCAGCCATGTTAATTGCAATTATTGGAATATTTTTTTATGTTTGGCTTAGATTTAACTGGCAGTGTGGACTTGGTGGAATAATGGCACTGATCCATGATGTGATTTTAACTCTTGGCTTTATCAGCTTAACGAGTATTGAGTTTAATATTTCATCAGTTGCAGCTCTACTTACCGTGATTGGCTATTCAATCAATAATTCAGTGGTTATATACGATCGGATTCGAGAGTATAAAAAAAATAGAAAAGATGTAGAAATGGATGAAATAGTTGATGCTAGCATTAATTCTACACTATTTCGTACTATGTTAACTTCAGGTACTACTCTTCTTGCTGCTCTTCCTTTAGTGCTGATTTGTACAGGTGTGGTCAGAGACTTCTGCTTAATCATTTCTTTTGGCATTGCAATCGGCACCTGTTCCGCAATATTTATCTCTGCTCCTATATTGACCTGCAGAGCGTTGATAAGTAGAGTATAGAACGTTTAACTACGATATAATATTAGCTTATTATCCCTAATAGTGAAATGAAAATATCTCAAAAAGCTCATACCAAGTAATGAATGGGACATAGAGTGAGTATTAACACTAGCGTGCACATCATTAATTAAAAAATTTCCTATTTTAACTTGAGGTATTTGAACCACTCCAGCTTTTATTTGACCTTTTGCAGTTTCATATATTTTAAAGTCTTGAATGTTTTGTAAGTTAATACCAGCATGTAACGCATCTTTTTGCGATAGAACAATATTAGTTGCTCCGGTATCAAGCAAAAACGTTATATTACGATCATTGACTTGAGCTTGAATATAAAAGTGTCCATCGTATGACTTTGTAAATTCAATACTTCCGCCATTTTGAACCCTTCCTTTGTACGGTAGAAAAGTGCTCAGAAACCTATTGCTTAGTTTATCCCCTTGTGAATCAATAAACATTGCAGTAATGACTATTATCAGTAGCCAAATAACTAGATTTTTTGCTGCATTCATATTATTAAAATTTGAAGCCATAAGAGTAAGTTTTTAAGATTAGCGTTAAAAGCTATTATTAAAAATAAGTAAATTTTATTGTTTTAGTACAATATTTAACATATACTTTAAGGAGGTATGTTCGATTTAATTTCATGTCAGAAGCAAAAAATTTAGTTTTAGCAACAATTCTTTCTATATTGATTATAGTATTATGGCATATTATGTATGATAATTTTCTTAACACGAGCCAAAGCCAACCATCGATTGAAAATATTGAACATATCGAATCTTCTAACGACCTTGCTCCTATGATATACCAAAATCGTTCTGAAATTATTAATTCTACTAGAGAACAGAGAGTTAATTTAACCAATAACATGCTTGAAGGATCAATTTCTCTGAAAGGTGCAAGGTTTGATGACTTAATCCTAACTAACTACCACTTAGAACCGAGTTCTTCTTCTCCACAAGTGGTGTTACTGTCACCTGCAGAATCAAAAGATGTATATTTCGCAGAATTTGGGTGGCTCGATCCGAATGAAAAGATTAAAGTTCCAGATTCTAAAACAGTATGGCAAGCAGATAAACTCAATCAAAAAGAGGTCAATTTATTTTGGGATAAT
This sequence comes from Wolbachia endosymbiont of Nasonia giraulti, assembly GCF_048054155.1. Classification (NCBI taxonomy): domain Bacteria; kingdom Pseudomonadati; phylum Pseudomonadota; class Alphaproteobacteria; order Rickettsiales; family Anaplasmataceae; genus Wolbachia; species Wolbachia endosymbiont of Nasonia giraulti. The sequence continues at coordinate 4,296 of NZ_JAFEVH010000001.1, read as the reverse complement.
GAAAATGGCATTTTATTTAGAATGAAAATTAGCCTTGACGATAACTACATGTTTAAAGTTGAGCAAATTATTGAAAACAATACAAAAGATAATGTAGTTTTAGTTCCCTATGGTAAAATCAATCGTAAACGTGATAATATTAACGAATCCTATTGGATATCACATGAAGGAGTACTAGGTGCATTTAACAATAAGCTAGAGGAGTGGACATATAAGGATATTTCTAAGAAGCGTTTAATAAAGGCAAGCACGAGTGAAAAAAATTGGTTTGGTTTTGCTGATAAATACTGGCTTACAGCCATCATACCTGAGAAATCAGATAAAATAAATGTGAGCATTAAACACACGAATGTTAATAACATTGATAAGTTTCAAGCAGATTTTGTTAGACCGTACACACACATACTCCCTGGTACAAGTGCTTCTACTCTGAACTACTTTTTTGCTGGGGCAAAGAAATTGAATTTACTTGATTCTTATAAAGACACTCTCAATATACCTTTGTTTGATAAGGCTGTAGATTTTGGTGTTCTTTATTTTATAACCAAGCCGGTGTTTTTACTGCTTGAATATTTTAACTTTGTTTTGAAAAATTTTGGCTTAGCAATATTATTGCTAACTTTAGTAATCAAACTTTTGATGCTTCCCTTATCTAATAGATCATATATTTCGATGTTCAAGGTGAAAAGCCTGCAGCCTGAATTAACTCGTATAAAAGAGTTGTACAAAAATGACAGCTTAAAGCAGCACAAAGAGACGATTGCGTTGTTCAAGAGAAACAATGTAAATCCAATGTCGAGCATTTTCCCTATGCTCATACAAATACCAGTATTTTTTGCTCTGTATAAAGTATTATTTGTTACTATAGAGATGAGACACGCCCCTTTTTATTTATGGATTAAGGATCTTTCAGCTTCTGATCCAACAAACATTTTTACATTATTTGGGTTGTTTAATTATAACTTTCCTATTTCTATAGGCATTTTACCTATAATTTTCGGCGCTACCATGATAATTCAGCAGAAGCTAAGTGAGAACGATCAAACCAGTAAAGATGATATTCAAGTAAATGTTATGAAGTTTTTACCTTACATTTCTGTCTTTATTTTTTCTTCTTTTCCTGCCGGCCTGGTAATATATTGGATATTTAGTAATATTATAACTCTGGTTCAACAATCATTAATAAAGTTGCTTTTAACAAGAAAAGTGGGGATGAATGTCGAAAATACTAATAGTTAATTCAATTTACCACACTGAAATAGCGAACCTTTTGCTTGAAGGTGCAGTCGATAGATTAAAAGAAAGTCATGCAAGCTATGATATAATTGAAGTTCCTGGTGCATTTGAGATACCAGCTACAATTCTCTTTGCAGTAAAAAGCAAGAATGCTAATTATGACGGTTATTTAGCTCTTGGGTGCGTGATTCGCGGTGAAACTGATCATTATAAATACGTTTGTAAAGGAGTAATCGAAGGCTTAAATGAAGTTATTATGCATTATGCAATACCCCTTGGTATGGGCGTAATTACCGCTGACAGCAAAGATAAAGCACTAATTAGAGCTGACAAAAATAAAAAGAACGTTGGTGGCCATGCAGCCTCAACTGTTTTGCATATGATAGATCTACACAATAAATTAAAATAATGGAGGAAAAACCAGTAGATAAAAAGTGGCGCATAAAAAGAAGTACGGCAAGATTTCTTGCTGTACAAATTGCTTATTCAAATATTTTTGTAAGTTACAACAAAAGCACTTTTAAATTGGAAAATTGTGAGCTTAAGGACTACATAAGTACGTTGAAAGATATATTTGAATGTGAAGAATTTGAACATCAGTTCTTAGAAAACTTGTTATGTAAGGTTATAAAAAGCAGTGAAGAATATGATAAAATAATAGAGTCTTATTTACACCCAAGCTGGTCACTTTCACGATTAAATCTTATAAGCTTATCTATTTTGCGTATTGCAGTATGTGAGTTAATTGATTTTGATACACCAGCACCAATTGTTATTAATGAATATACTAACATTGCATCTGATTTACTTGATGCTCCAAACAAAATTGGCTTTATTAATGGGTTGTTAGATAAGGTAAAGGATGCAGTCAGACTAAATAAAAATCCTTAGTAACTTCTCTTAAGGTATTCGTTCAGTAGGGTGGCAAAATAAGATAGAAAAGACAGCTATAGAAATAAATGGTGTTATCCAATATGATGGCAGTGCTCCTTTTTCTGTCATCCCAGTGCTTGACATTGGGATCGAGATTGCAAGTAATGCATTCGGTTTGGTAAGTATGGATTTTGCGTTATAGAATGAAACACTTTTGGTAAATTTATCAAGAAAACTGGATCCCAGTGTCAAGCACTGGGATGACACCACTTTTGCTTCGATATTTACACATTAGTCATGCATCTGAACGGATACTTTGAGACAGCTTCTACAATAAGCTTAAATAACTAACACTAAAAAATGAAGGGCAGACTTATTTAGTCTACCCCTTTTATACTTAGTTTTATAATGATCTTTCGTTCTTTTGTTGTTCAGCTTCTGGTGATTTAACAATTGAGCTTGGCATAGGTCTAATGATGAGTTCTTTAGGACCATTTTCTTCAGAGCCTAAACCTAACGTTTCTAACTTTTTTTATATTCAGGTATTAATTCATACTCACCTTTATCATTTTTTCTTCCTAATGAATTTATCTTTAATAATCCATTATTGTTGTCCATTTCCTTACTTGTAGCAGTAATGTAGTAACTGTGACTTTCTAAGATAAAATCTATACGATACTCATCGGGGATAACACTGCCATCTTGATTCTTATTTTGGTTGTGTTTTTTGATATACTCAAAATCTTCATCTTTTACTTTCACAAATAGATCTCCTTCACAACTTTTAATAACAATGCTCGGAATTTTAGGCTCAGATATTTCATTGTTTTTGATGATGAAATATATTGCTAAACTAGCCAGTGCAACAGCAGCAAATGCTAAAACACTTATTCCAAGTGGTGTAGCTGCAAAAACTGCAAGTGGCGCTAAAAGCGAAGTTGAAGACACCCAATACGGTGTTGAAAGTGCTACTGCTGTGCCTATAACATACAGAGAAGTAAGCGCTACAATTGCAATGTTTGTTTTATGACGGTGGGTTTTTAAAATTGACATAATTTCCTCTTAAAATAAGTTAATAATATATTAATATTATATATCAAAAAATCAATACAGTCAACTTACATATAAAAAACTACCTACCGCTTGATCCAAAGCCCCCTTCATTGCGGACGGTTTCTTCTGTGCAGAATTCTTCTCTGTCATCCCAAATTACCTGAGATACAGGAGTGATGAGGATTTGTGCGATTCTATCTCCTCTTTTTATTTCATATGGCTGATTACTTAGATTGATTAGGCAAACTTTAACTTCACCTCGATAATCGGAGTCTATAGTGCCCGGAGAATTTAAGACAGTGATTCCATGTTTTGCAGCAAGCCCAGAACGTGGGCGTACTTGTCCTTCAAAACCGTTTGGTATTGCAATCACAATGCCAGTTGGAATAAGTAACCTTTCAAGTGGATTTAAAATAACAGAGTTGTCCAGTGCGGCATAAAGATCCATGCCAGCACTCTGCATAGTTGCATAACAGGGAAGAGGCAAGCTTTTGCCATGTGATAACTTTTTTATTTCTACTTTAATTTTATCTCTTTGCATTTTTATTCACCAGTTATGAAAATTTGATTGTAGCATGTAAATTATGCCTGTAAAAGATAAGAAAACTACTTGACAAATATTGCCAACTTTCCTTATTATGACATTAAGGGTATTTATGACTCAAAACTTGTTTTTGACCTGCAGGCTCAATAACAAAAATTCAGTAAAAAACTTAAGGTACTTATTGGCGGATTACATAAAATTATAGCGGCTGCATGTCTTTTTTATTTTTTCTACATTCAGCCAAAACGCGCTTATTTTAAGCGTTAGCACATTATTACAGCGCCAGTTTAAATTATTATAGGGTCAAACTCACTAAGCGGGGATCCTTTTGCCTTTTTTGCAATTAGTAAGTTTATTAATATTTTGGATTAGTTAGGAGTCTTATAGAGATGTCATTCCAGCACTTGATGCTGAAATCCAGCCTTTCTGCAATCTCATCGAAAACGTTGTACCACCTTTCTATGCTAGTTTGCTTGTGAGCAACATGGATCCCAGTGTCTGAACTCCTAGTACAACATTGCATAATTTTATTATGGCTATTTTGAGGGAACGTTCAAAAAAGTGTGTCAAACCGAAAAAAAAGTAATAAA